>JASFKF010000369.1:0-3425 GCA_050118775.1 Syntrophobacterales bacterium | reverse complement strand
TATCTTGGTCATAGATGACGAACTATCTATCTGTCAGAATTGTCTGAAGATATTAGCCAAGATTGAATGCGAAGCGGAATATGCTCTAAATGGATATGACGCCCTAAAGATGATGGAGGCGGAGCCGTTTGATCTAATCATAACTGATTTGAAAATGAGCAGTTTGGGAGGAATGGAGGTTCTCAGGCGGGTGAAGGCGACACAGCCTGACACCATGGTTATTGTGATCACTGGCTACGCCAGCGTTTCTTCTGCGGTAGAAGTAATGAAGCTGGGGGCGTTTGACTACTTGCCAAAGCCTTTTACCCCAGATGAACTGCGCGGTGTTGTGCGCCAGGCTATTGCGGAAAAAGCTATTAAGCTTCAGAACAGAGAGCTTAGGCAGAAACAGGGAGATCTACGAACATTTTCTCACCAACTAGTTGGTGACAGTGCCAAGATAAAAAAAGTAATCGACATGGTGCGGAAAGTTGCACCTACAGATTCAACTGTGCTTATCTACGGTGAAAGCGGCACAGGAAAAGAGTTGATCGCCAGGGCAATACATGCCAACAGCGAAAGGAGTAAGGCGTCATTTTTTGCTGTCGACTGCGGAACCATCTCAGATAGCTTACTGGAAAGTGAACTATTTGGTCACACTAAAGGAGCATTTACCGGGGCCTATCAGGACAAACCCGGTATTTTCAGGGTGGCAGATGGGGGGACGGTTTTTTTAGACGAGATAGGAAATATCTCTCTGGAGGTACAGGCCAAGCTCCTGCGCTTTTTGGAGGCTCGGGAATTCTTGCCTCTGGGTAGCACGATTACCCAAAGCGTGGATGTTCGCCTCATCCTAGCCACGAATCAAGATTTGAACGAGATGGTAACCCAGGGATCTGTCAGGGAAGATTTCTATTACAGAATTTTTGTCTACCCCATCAGCATGCCGCCGTTGAGGGAAAGAAAAGAAGATATTTTGCCCATTGCCTATCATTTCCTGGAGCAGTTTAATCGCAGCCTAGGAAAGAATATCTTGGGCTTTGATGCTGGTGCGGTAAATAAGTTGACCCAGTACGACTGGCCTGGAAATGTAAGGCAGTTAAGAAATGCTGTTGAAAGAGCGGTCATTCTCAGCGACAAAGAGCAAATAACCTTGAAAGAGCTCCCATTTACAGATGATTTCGAACAACTTATCGAGCATATACCAGCCACTAACGAAGAACTAAAAAGAATCAAGAAGGAGATCAGGCAGAAGGCGGTTAGTGAGGTTGAAAAAAATTTCGTTCTAAACGCTCTGACCCTGAATAATTGGAACGTGACCCAGGCGGCAAAGAAGGTCGGGCTACAGCGAAGCAATTTCCAAAATCTTATGAAAAAACATGGAATCAAGCTTCAGCGGCGGACTCAGGTTGGCAAAAAGAAAAGGTCGACCTCTTCCGGCAAAATCGAGTGAGATAGTTAGAGATGATCATAAAAACTTATACCCTGTATTTTTTTTATATACACCATGGGGAGCCTACAAATTCAAACTGAGATACTGCTAATTTTGGGCTGAGTATTCAAAGTTTTTATAAAGAATATCAAAAGATTGACTTATATTAAATTTTGAGGAGATTAGTTTGGCGCAGCTTTTCATTTTACCGAAATAAGTGTATATTTTTTTTATACATAATCCAGCCTTAGATTGTGCCCCCACCAAGTTTTTATATATTATTTCGAGGACTTACATGGCATTGGCGACTTTGGCATACACCCTGCTAGAGGAGTGATGCAACTTTGTCAAAACATATAAACTTCGCATTGAGACCAAATTAATACTAGATTGAAAAATGGGGGAGAAAATGGAAACAAAGACTAAAATTCTGGTAGTGGACGATGAGGAGAAGATCTGCAGAAATGTAAAAAAGATCCTATCCCAAGAAGATTATGAAATTACTTATGCTCTGAGTGCAGACGAAGCTTTGGAAAAGATGGCCAAGGAATCTTATGGACTCTTGCTTTCTGACATAATCATGCCGGGGAAGAATGGCCTCGAACTTCTTAAACTGGTTAAGAATCAATGGCCACTAACCAAAGTTATAATGATCACCGCCTACGCATCCACCGATACAGCGGTCAAAGCAATCAGGCTGGGAGCCCTGGACTACATCCCCAAGCCCTTTACCCCGGATGAGTTAAGACT
The DNA here is from genome assembly GCA_050118775.1 of Syntrophobacterales bacterium. Lineage (GTDB taxonomy): Bacteria > Desulfobacterota > Syntrophobacteria > BM002 > BM002 > BM002. The sequence continues at coordinate 1,264 of JASFKF010000369.1, read as the reverse complement.
GCCGGTGGAGCAGGCTCTGTCAGGTGAATTGGTTGAAGCATCAGCCACGGAGCAAGAGATAGAGTCTGTTAATGTTATAGATATTGATAGCCCTTTTGACAAAGATGAGGTGGCGCAATATACGGATGAAGAGTACGCTAAGACCTTGAGCCGTTCGGATATCCCCGTTGGCGGAGCTCCCAGGCCAGAGCTTTTAGAAAACTACTGTGAATTGGGAGGAATGATCTGCGAGATCTTCGCCAAGGTAGGAGGGACATGCAAAGGGGGAATGAAGACCGGGAAATGTCCCCAAATAGAGGCAAGAAAGAAAAAGGCAGCTCAGAAGAAGCAGGGGTTTGACCCAACCAAGCTTATTGGCATCGATATGCCTTTCGATTATGAAGAGGTGGCTGCCATAACCGGGCCGGAGTATGTTCAGTATGTCGAGCGCGACGGCTATGCTTTCCTTCCATATGCGGAACTGAAGAAGAATGCTGCTAGATTTACGGCAGACGAGCCTGAGCCTGTAGAAATTGCCGCCGAAGTAGTCGAAATGGCTGCACAGCCAGATGTGCTGATAATAGATGACGAGGTAGCGGTTAATAACAATATCAGAAAGGTCCTGGCCAAGAAGGGTTACCAAGTAGACCAGGCCGTTACTAAAGACGAGGCTCTTCAGAAGGTAGAACAGAGAGCTTACAAGTTAGTTCTTTTAGATTTAAAGATGCCTGGCGTAAAGGGCCTTGAGCTTCTGCGGGCGATCCGTGAGAAGAGACCGGAGACCATGGTGATCATTATTACCGGATACGCCAGCATAGAGACTGCAAAAGAGACTGCTAGGTTAGGGGCTGTCGCTTACCTGCCCAAGCCCTTCACCCCTAACGAAATTCGCGAGGCAACTGAGAAGGTATTCCAGCTTGCGGCATAAGAATCAATAAAAAATCTCCCGGCCCTTGCTAAGGCCGGGAGATTTCTCCATTCCCCTTACTCCCCTTTATGTGTCTTTACCTATCAATCCAGTTGTTTGCAAATATCCCATCACCCTGCTACCATAGAATTCCTTGAAAAAATGTCGAATTAGAAATTGCATAAGTGTTTGTCTTACAAACACTTTCCCCTCCCCTGGCGGGAGGGGATAAAGGGGAGGGGGACACCCCCACCCTAAACCTCCCCCGTCAAGGGGGAGGGATTTATGGCCTTGTCGAACAGTCTCATAGTAATAGTGATTGTTCAGGGGATCCGTTGTGAATCTTTACCTTATTGGCTATCGGTGCACGGGCAAGAG
>JASFKF010000368.1:0-3430 GCA_050118775.1 Syntrophobacterales bacterium | reverse complement strand
GAGCACAGCAGAAAGAAAGTGATAATAATCCGGTGGCTGGTATTTCTCCGGCTTTTTTTCAAAAAGAATTGAGGCAAACACTGATCCAAGGCCATGCGGTGCACCAATCCGGTAACTCCCACAAAACTGGTTAAAACCGCACCTGAGAGCACCAGGGTGGCATCCACTACAATAATTATCTTGAAGGTCTGGCCAGCCATTAAGTGTGCCATTTCGGACAACAAATAATCTTTGTGACCGACAATTTCGGCCAGGGGCAAGAGGTTTAGGGACAGGATAGAGGTAATAGGGTTGAATAAAGCTACGGCAATGAGCATGTTTCGCAGGGTTTTGCGAAAGACGCCTACATCCTGTTCCTCAACGAAGTTGGCGGAGCTCTCAAATCCACTTATTCCCAGCAAAGCTGCTGAGAAACCCAGAGAAAGTGCAATAAGAAGGTCTTTACCCACTGGGAGAGTGCTGAGGTTTGCCTTGAGTATGTGGAAGTCAGTGGGTAATTTGATGAAGCCTAGGAGGCAGAAAGCTGCCAGGGTTGACATGTGAATGATGAAGATAGTTAGGGCCACCACAGCGGATTCGGTAATACCGATGATAGCCAGGGTGGCGAATATTGCAAGGATGAGAATGGTGCCTTCCATGACACCAAAGCTCGGGAATATAGTGTGAAGGTATTCAGCTGCCGTTTTGGATGAGATGACTGCTGTGGCAATGTAGGAGAGAATAGTCATGCATGCTGCCAGAGCTGCGGCGAATTTGGAAGTGCAGTTGAGCAGGCAGTTGTAGGTGCCTCCGTTTAATGGGAGGGCTTCAACTACTTCGGTATAGACCTTTTTGTAGAGGTAGAGGACCCCCACAACCATAAGTAGGACCAGTGGAGCCAAAACGCCCGCGTAAACAGCGGCGATGGCAGATACATAGAGACAGGAAGAGGTTATGTCATTACCGCATATACCGGTGGCCAACCACTGGTTCAGTCTTTTGTGAGGCGCTGTTCCGGCGAAGAGTTCCGTTGGGGTTGTAACGGTTGTGGTCCTGTCGCTTTTTTCCACTACTTCTAATTTTCTCCCGGTGAAATGAATAGATTGCTCGGGCAAGTATCTTATAGCAACTTATGTGCCCTGTCCAGCAGCAGAGACGATAACCCTGAGCTATGTGTTAACTGACTAAAATAATTTAGCTTTACTTGATCGAAATATAAAGATTCTCTCTGATTCCTTTAGACAATTTGTAAGCATAAAAAACACTCATAGCCCTTATTAAACCTGAAATCAAAAACGGATTATCCTTAAGCAATGAACTCTGCTGTCATCAACTGCTCTCTATTCTACAATTATTCTATTGTAATTTAAGGGTGTTATGGGTTAGGGTAAGGTGGTGGTCAGACAAAAACTCTAAATCAGAGGCTGAAGGCAGACAATGAGATTACCAGAAGGCCTTCAGATAACCAACTTGCTCAAAAGATGGCGGTTCGAGGAGCACCTCACCCTGTATCTTCTTGCTATTGCAGTGGGCATACTGGGTGGCTACGGGGCCATTCTGTTCCGGCTACTAATAAAGGGTTTTCAGTTAATTTTCTACCAAAATAGTAACGACTTTCTTTCCTTTGCCCACAAAGTCCCATTTTATTGGAAAATCCTTATCCCAGCCATAGGGGGATTGCTTGTAGGACTGATCGTCCGCTGGGGTACTGAAAAGGCGAAGGGTCACGGAGTCCCTGAGCTCATTGAGGCCGTGGTTCTCAGGGGGGGAAGGATTTCCTGGCGGACGGCAACAGCGAGGGTGTCTGCCGCGGCCGTCACTATCGGTTCAGGTGGCTCAGTGGGTAGAGAGGGGCCGATCATCCATATCGGTTCATTCTTAGGTTCTACCGTGGCCCAGCTCATGCGCTTGACCAGAGACAAAGAACGTATTTTGATGAGCTGTGGCGCTGCAGCCGGAATAAGCGCTACTTTCCACGCCCCCATTGCCGGAATGCTCTTTGCCGTGGAGGTGCTTCTGGGAGACTTTTCCCTGGGAACCTTCTCTCCAATAGTTCTCGCCTCTGTCACAGCGGCAGTGATTTCTGGCTTTCATTTGGGAGATTTTCCCGCCTTTATTATACCCTCCTTCCACCTAGGTTCTTTTTGGGAATATGGTCTTTATCCCCTGCTAGGCATTATATGTGGTCTGGTGGCAGTGGGGTTTACTGCAAGTTTGTATTTCTGCGAAGATCGCTTCAATAGTCTACCCGTGCCTGCCTGGGTGAAGCCCGCCATAGGTGGCATGTTATTAGGTTCCATGTTGCTGGTAATACCAGAGGTTTTTGGTGTAGGATACGGCGCAATAAATAATGCCCTAATGAGCAAAATGTCTCTCAGTCTCATGGGTGCTCTTATCTTTGGCAAAATCTTGGCAACTTCTGTAAGCCTGGGGTCTGGCTCCACTGGCGGCATACTGGCACCTTCCCTTTTTATCGGGGCCATGACCGGCGGTACCTTTGGTTGGCTGGCAGGTGAAGTCTTACCAGAGCTTGCTGCGGCAAGCAGCTATGCCCTGGTTGGCATGGGAGCGCTGGTGGCGGGCAGTACTCATGCGCCGGTGACTGCGATCTTGCTGGCTTTCGAACTATCCGGCAACTACCACATTATTTTGCCTTTATTATTGGCTTGCATCCTCAGCACTATAACCTCCTCCTTATTGCAGCGCGGATCCATCTACAGCATAAAACTTTTGCGGCGGGGAGTTGAAATTTCCCATGGGCGAGAGCAAACGATCCTAAAGAACATTGCGGTAAGAGATGTTATGGTTCGCCATGTCAAAAGCGTACTTGAGTCTGCTCCAATGGCAACGGTGATGGATCTTTTTAGAAAATTTAATTTGGCTTGCCTCACAGTGGTAAACGACAAGGGTGAGCTGGTGGGGCTGATCTCCTTCCATGATATCGCAGGTGCCGCTTCAGAGGAGGAAATGTCTTATTTACTTATAGCCAGAGATATGGCTAACACCGAAGTTGACACGGTAGTCCCCACTGATACCCTTGATGAGGTTCTGGCCAAAATGGAGGCGGAGAAAGTGGGTCAGCTACCCGTGGTGGCCGAAGATGGCTCAGGAAAACTCATGGGGCTAGTCCTGGAGAGAGACGTGATTAGCGCCTACGAGAGGGAGTTACGACTACGGTGGTTTTAAAAAAATAGCTGGCAGCAGGCACCTGCGATCATGAATGGCAAAGCTGACAGCTGAGGGCTGATAGCTGAAAGCTCAAAAAACAAATGACCGATTACCGCGACATATTGGACAGCATAGAGCGAGGCATTGTTACCGTAGATCTGCAGGGAAAGATTACTTCTTGTAACCGAGCCCTGGAAGAAATACTGGAAGTGGAGGCAAAAACCATTGTCGGTCATTCTCTAGAAGAGATTTTTAAAAGCGAAGATCCCCTTTACCAGCTTTT
>JASFKF010000367.1:0-3434 GCA_050118775.1 Syntrophobacterales bacterium | reverse complement strand
TGTTGAAGACGGCAAAGAAAAGTTCGAGCAAAAAATACTGGTCATCCTCTGCCCGGAGAAAGCCTATCTTCCCCCAGCCTTGCAGGGAGATGGCAAGAAAGCCGGCATAGCTATTTCCCTATACGGCCTCAGATCAAAGGGTAATTGGGGTATTGGAGACCTGGGTGATCTCAAGGAATTCATTCGCTGGGCGGTTGGACATCTCCACCTGGATGTGGTTGGTCTCAATCCATTGCACGCCGTCTCAAACAGACAACCTTACAACATAAGCCCATATTTTCCCTCAAGCAGATACTACCGCAACTTCATCTACCTAGATATTGAAAAGATGGAAGACTATGGCTCGTCTGTCGCAGCAAAAGAATATGTTCAGAAGGAGACAAACCAAAATCTCTTAAATGAACTTCGCCATTCCCAGTTGGTGCAATACGAGCAGATAGCGAATTTGAAGCTTAAGGTGCTGAGGATGGTTTTCGAAAGTTTTCTGAAAGATCATTGGAGCAAAGAAGGGTTGAGCGAACGGGGCAAGCAGCTCGAGGCATATGTCAGCAAGGAAGGATTTCTGCTGGATAATTTTGCCACTTTTTGCGCTCTGGAAACTTTTTTTCATGAGAGAGATCAAGGGCTTTACACCTGGCGGCAATGGCCACAGCCGTACCGGAACCCCCACTCTTGGGAGGTGCGAGAATTTCGCCAAGATCACCAGGAAAGTATACTCTTCTACAAGTATCTGCAATGGCAACTGGAGGAACAGCTCCAAGAGGCCCAGGACCTTGCCAAGTCGCTGGGAGCCTCCCTGGGTCTTTATCACGATTTGGCATTGGGTATTGACCCCGGAGGTGCTGACTATTGGGCCTACCAGGATTTCTTTGTCGAAGGAGTAACGGTGGGAGCGCCACCCGATGACTTTGCCCTTCAGGGCCAAGACTGGGGCTTTCACCCGCCCCATGGAAAAAATTACCGCAATGACGGCTACAGCCTGTTTAGCAAAGAGATTAGCAGAAATTGTCAGCCGGGCGGGGCCCTGAGAATTGATCACGTCATGCGATTTTTTCGTCTCTTCTGGATCATTTCTGGGCAGCCTGCCAAAAATGGAACTTACGTAGAGTACAATTACCACGATCTCCTGAAGATTCTGGCCCTGGAAAGTGAACGGGCCAAGACCCTCATTATTGGAGAGGATCTGGGCACGGTTCCGCCTCAGGTAAGAGAAGCCCTCGCTCATCTCCGCATTTTCTCTTATCGACTTTTCTACTTTGAAAGAGACGAACACGGAGGTTTCAGGGATGGGGAATCCTATCCAGAATTCGCCCTGGCCTCGGTCGGTACTCACGACCTTCCCACTCTGGCAGGATTTTGGACAGGAGAGGATCTTTACTTGCGTAAAAATTTGGGGCTATTTCCCAGTGAAAGCCAATTTCAAACTGCCAGGCAAAATAGGGAACAAGAAAAGAACAAGCTCGTGGAACGGTTGGTAATTTCAGGTTTTCTCTCGGAGCATCTGGCAAATAGCCCTGAGATCTACAGTGAATTGACTGGGGACCTCCATAGTGCAATCATTGGCTTTATTTTATCAACCTCGGCCAAACTGGTCTTACTGAGTCAGGAGGATCTTTTCAGGGATGCACGGCAACAGAATGTGCCTGGAACCGTATCAGAGTATCCCAACTGGTCAACAAAGATGAGCTATTCCTTGGAAGAACTGGGGCAAGACCCAGAGGTGGAGAAGTGCGTAAGAGTATTCCGACATTGGATTTCATCCACCGGTAGGGGTATGGTACCAAACTCTTGATCTAAGCTGCACCAGCCACAAGATTTCACCATATGGCTGGCATGTTCTTTGCTTGTTTCCATCATTACCCGGATGGGCACAAATGGAGTCAAATTGCCCAAGCGATAATTTATACTGACCATCACTGTTCAAGGCAACATTATTAAAGAGCAAATAGGAAGGCTGCGACCATGGGAGCCCGGGCAGGCAAGCTCAATGAGATCCCACAGAGGCTAAAAAAATTCATCACCCACGATGTCCGGAAAAACCCCATTCTCGGACTTTATCTGGTCATAGGAGTGATGGTTCTGGGCTACGGTATCTACTTCGCAGCGGTGATGTATAAGGATCTCACCGGTACCGGTGAGAAAAAGGTTGCTGCCAGGCCCCAAGTGGCGCGGGTAAATAAACCTCCAGTAGCGAAAAAACAGGTTCCCGCTGAACCAAAAGTAGTTACTCCTCCGGAGGAGCAAGATATTCCTGCTCAGGAACAACCAGTCCAAAAAGAAACGGAAAAAAAAGAAGTTGCGGAGAAGATCAAGGTTGCCGCTGCACAAAAGTTGGACACCAGCCAATGGAAGAGCGTCGAATTCCCAGACGGCTCCCTTATTTCTTATCCCCCTGATTGGAGCAGGAGCGCAGTTGATTCTGAAAACAGTATTCTCTATGGGATTCGTTTGCAAGCCCCTGGCAGTGAGGCAAGCTTGAAATGCTACAGTCGCAGTAGAAAACTAGGAGACAATTATGCCGACTCTCTGAAAGAGACCATGAAAAGAGGAGGCTACACAAATATCAAAAAAGATACCAAGAAGATAAACCAGCAGGATGTCGCCCAGATCAGTGGAGCTCTTGCTGACAAACACATGATTGTTAGCATCTTTGAGCCCCAGGCCGACAGATATTTCATCGTTAGATTAATCGCTTCAAGACAAGAGCTTACCGAACTTCAACCATTTTATAGCGAAATTGTGGACAGCTATGGTGATTCCACCTCGCCAACAACCTCGGTGGTTTCTATCGAAAAACTGGAACAACAACTCGAGAAGAGCATCGAAAAGAAAGCAGAATATCTGGTGGGCAGTACAGTCTACCTCAAAATGAAAAACGGTGCCGTCCACAAGGGTGTGGTCATTGCTGAAGACGACAGCTCTCTTACTCTTGAGAGTTTCCGTTTTGGTGGAAGGTACAGCTTCAAGGTAAATAGAAAAGATATCGCAGAAATCATACGTTAGGATTCCCGCCGGTCATTCTCCACAGGAACAAAGCACAGAACATAGCCTGGCGAAAGGCAATAGGTCATAGGTCATGGGTAATAGGTTATGTGATGTATTCGACCTATAACCTATGATCCATAACCCATTACCTTATTAACTAAAAGCCTGCAGGCCACTAGTCCTCTCCTCGTTGAAGTTCAATGATCGTCACCTCTGGCGGTGAGAGAAATCTCATGGGGGGACCCCAGGTACCGGTCCCCCGGCTCAGATATAGCGCACTTCCCTTGTCCAACCGATGGAGCCCTGTTTGCCTGGGATAAAAGAGTCTTGTGATTAGATTGAAAGGAAAAATCTGCCCACCGTGAGTATGGCCGCTCAACTGGAGATCGAACTGGCCTAAGGATTCCTCCTCTACCGTGGGTCGGTGTTTGAGCAGCAGAGTAAATCTC
>JASFKF010000366.1:0-3445 GCA_050118775.1 Syntrophobacterales bacterium | reverse complement strand
CACTTCTCCATGTCCACCCTGGGAGTGCTCCGCCTGATTTGGAAGGAATACTTGCCATTGACAGCTTTGCTCTTCACCACCTCTGCGTTGGTAATCACCTCAATATTAGGGTGATTTCTCAGTGCTTCCAAATCCGGCTGCAGAAAAGGAGAGTCTCCGTCGACAATCTTGGTTTGGGGTAGACATTCGCCTCCCAGACTAGGAGAAGGTTCCACCAGAGTTACCTGCATGCCGGCCTCGGCTTGCTGCAGTGCAGCAGCTACCCCGGCAGGGTCACCCCCGAAGACGATAATGCGCTTTTTTGACACGGTTGAATCCTCCAACAATGTAAATGAACAAATCACACTAGCGATGTGAGATGTGAGATCTGAGATGTGGGATAATAAAGGCGAAAAAACATGGTTAATCGCACATCACATATCACACATCCCAAATCAGATTCTGGCTATGCTGCCTTGTAGCGTGGTGAATTGCCCTCCACGCCCTCCAGGTTCACCAACTCCCTCCTCTGCAAGGCTAAAACATATTTGAGCACATGGGGTGGAGGTAATTTTAGCCGGGCGGCAAGGTCCTTCACTGCCAGGGCTTCTTGCCCAAGTTCACGTAGGATCTCGTGGGTGGCCACCTCGTCCATTACTATGGTGTCCAAGGTTCGCCACATCTCATGCTCGGTGAATACCTCGCCGTATTTGTTCCCGTTGGTGGTAAATTCGGTGAATTTCCCCACCACCCAGCGAAGTTTTTCCTTGCCCAGGGCAGTCTTGGCGACCTTGAGCTTCTCGCTCAGTTCAGGCAGAGGGAAGCGGTCTCCTGTGCCAAGGGGTCCCAGTTCGCGAATGCCGTTGTCAAATTCGGTTACGAGCTTGACAAATCGTTCACCCTCGGCCGAGGAACAGTGGTTGAAAGAGACACGCTTGAGGTTGAGACCCACGTAGTCTAGAACCTTAATGGCGAGTCCCACCTTTATTCTGCCCTGGACATTGCCAGAGATGTATTGGCACTCACCGATATGACAGCCAACTACCATGACGCCATCTGCACCATTGATAAGGGTTTCAGCTATCATGGTAGGATCCACCCGACCAGTGCACATTAGCCGGATAATCCTTATGTCCGTCGTATATTGCATCCTGGAAACTCCAGCGAAGTCAGCGGCGGCGTAACCTCACCAGGTACAGCAGAAGACCAGGATCTTTGGAGTGAAATCTGCCAAGAGCGTCACCTCCTTATGAGATGTGTGATGTGAGATGTGAGATGTTCTTATCCCAAATCCCAGATCTCATATCCCACATCAAGATATGAAAGTCTAAAAATTATCCAGTTAAAAATGCTTTGATCTGTTCCGCCACCTGTTGGTCAGTAAATGAGTTGATGTCGAGGGCGTGCTGATAGCAGGTGGCGGCGCACACCCCACAGCCTTTGCAGGCCACTGAGATTACACTTACCTTTCTGCCCTTATCGGTTTGAACAATTTCAAGGGCACCGTATGGGCAGAGAGCTACACAGAGCCCACAGCCTCGGCAGGCATCCTCGTCGGCAAGTACCGAAACAATGGGTTCGACGGTCATTACCCCTTTGGCCAGAGGGATAGAGGCACGGGATGCCGCTCCCAAAGCCTGGGAAATGGCCTCGCGCACAGAGGCGGGGTAGTGGGCATTGCCGCAGAGGTAAATCCCATCAGTGGCAAAATCAAGGGGTTTCAGTTTGACGTGAGCTTCCAAGAAAAACTTGTTCGCGTCTAAAGTAACCCGCAAAAGTTTGGACAGTGACTCATTGTCCTCACCGGCAATGAGCGGCGTGGACAGAACCACCAGATCCTGGGGCAGCTCCAGATCTCGACCCAGCAAGTGATGGTAGACCTTTACGGTGTTTTCCTGCACCTCGGGTGGTTGCTGCTGATCGTATTTGATGTAACGCACTCCCATTTGTTTGGAGCGCTGGAACAGTTCCTCATTTTCGGCACCGTAGGCCTGGATGTCGCGGTACAGTATGTGAACAGTCGCCTGAGGATTCTGCTCTTTGATGGTAATGGAGTTCTTGATGGCTGTCATGCAGCAGATGCGGGAACAATACTTCCGCTCCTCATCGCGGGCACCGACACACTGGATCATTACCACATGTTCACCGCTGAAGCTCTCTGTGCGGAATAGTTCTTCCAACTCAAACTGGGTGATCACTCTTTTGCCGTCGTAACCATAAAAACCTTCTGGTTTCAGAACCTTGGCACCTGTTGCCACGACGATCACCCCCACACCGAACTGCTGCTCAACCCCATTGCTCGAGACGGTCACTTGATAGTGGCCGATGTATCCCTCGATTGCCTTAACACTGGTGGAAGTCAGAAGGTTGATGTTTTCATGTTTTTCCACCTTATCTGCTTGGTTGGCCACCAAATCATCCGCATTGACATAGGATGGTCCCAACTTATGCAGGTGTCGCAAGAGTCCTCCGAGCTCTGGTGCCTTTTCTACCAGGAAGACCTGGAAGCCACGATTGGCCAGCCCCAAAGCCGCGGTCATCCCGCTTATGCCACCACCGATGACCAAAGCCTTGGGATCCATCTCGGATTCTATGGGCTCCTGAGGCTGAAGCAAGGCGGCCTTAGCAACTCCCATTCGAATGAGGTCCTTGGCTTTCAGGTTGCCTTTTTCCTGCTCTTGCATATGGACCCAGGAGCATTGGTCACGAATGTTGACCATCTCGAAAAGGTACGGATTGAGTCCGGCTTCAGCACAGCTCTCCCGGAATAAAGGCTCGTGGGTTCTGGGGGTGCAAGACGCCACCACAACCCGGTTGAGATTCTCTTCCTTGATAGCCGCCTTAATCTCGTTGATTCCGGCCTCGGAACAGGTGTAGAGGTTTTCTTTCACAAAGACGACATGGGGCAGAGACTTGGAATACTCAGCCAGCTCGCCACAGTCAAGATAACCAGCAATGTTACTGCCGCAGTCGCAGACGAACACCCCAATGCGAAGATCTTCAGCCAATTTGACACCTCAGTTTTTTCACCACGAAGAGCACGAAGAAATTAGATTTTTGTGTTGGTCTGCTCCATCGTGATGTTTAGGTTAAAAAGTTATCTAAGAACAAAAAACTTCTATTCACCGCCGCCTGCGGCCGCCTTGGGGACGGTGGCGACAACCTCAGCGGCTCTGGCAGCGGCACTGCTCGCCTGTGCCACCGATTCCGGAATGTCCATAGGACCTTGAGCGCAGCCGCAGACAAAGATCCCAGGACGGGTAGTATCCAAGGGGGCAAATGGATCTGTTTTGAAAAAGCCGTTTTCATCAAGCCCCACGCCCATCAAATCCGCCAACTTTGGTGCACCAGCAGAAGGCACACAAGCAGTGGCCAATATCACCAGGTCGAAGGTTTCGTGGGTTACCTGTCGACTGGTGGTGGACTCATACCACACTATGGGATTGTGAGCTTCGTCCTTAGTGAT
>JASFKF010000365.1:0-3452 GCA_050118775.1 Syntrophobacterales bacterium | reverse complement strand
GAGCTCTTACATTCGGGGCACATCACCCGCTGCCCTACCCTGGCCCTTAGCAATATCCTGGCCCTGCACTTTGGACACATTCTTATCAAGCGCAACATAATGTTGACCTCCTTGTTAGGTAAACCTGGCAGGTTATCCACGGTCTATAACAATCAAGGAGGATTTTGCTTGCAAAATTCAAGCCATAGAAGAATCTGCTGGCCCTAAGCGGAACCGAGGATCCCAAATCAGCGAATTGATCAGTTTTATCTGTGAACTTTCTCTTTTCCTGTAACTCTCTATGAGCGATTTGATTCGATCAGCGAGTTGACTACCCTGGGGTTATAATCTACAAAGACTAGAAAGGTTTTATCCTGGATAAATACCCATCCGCGAGCATACGTTGAAACCCATGGCCCGAAAAGAGTTATTCCTGCTTATTATTTTTTTGATGCTGTCCCACCCATCTCTTTATGCTGAACAGACAAGTGTAATTCAAACAGATGAGATAGTTGTTGTATTTGAAGAGCCATTAAGATTTGTTGCAAATGAAGCCGTCAACCTCTTTCCCAAAATAAAAAGTGATTTAGAAAATAGCTTGAACTGGATCCTGGATTTCAGGCCAACAGTGGTGCTCACCACCAATCGGGAGAGATTTGAGGAAATGACCGGGAGCAAAGTGGTTGTTGCCTATGCTGTCCCCCGAAGAAACCTGATGGTGATCGACTATACCAAGATGAACACCGCCCCCTTCAGTCTCGGTACAATAATGAAGCACGAACTGTGTCATCTGCTACTACACAACCAGGTAAAGAATGGCAGGTTACCACGGTGGCTCGATGAGGGCATTGCCCAGTTAACCAGTGACGGTATTGCAGAGATAATGATTAGCAGAAAAGGATCCATTCTTAATAAGGCTGTCCTGTCAAAAAAGCTATTTAGTATGAGAGCATTGAGTCAGAGCTTCCCCAGGGACAAAGAGTCCCTTCTGCTGGCTTATGAGGAAAGCAAAAGTTTCGTCGAGTATATCAACCATGAATTTGGCCGAAAGGGAATTCAAGACCTCCTTGGACATCTGCAGGCCGGCAATGAAATAGATGGGGCAGTTTTGCAGAGTTTTTCAATTACCTTAGATGAACTCGAAAGAAGATGGCACATCCATCTCAGAAAAAAGATCACCTGGTTCACTTACCTGGCAAATAACCTTTATACAATTCTCTTCTTTCTCGGAGCATTGATAACTGTTGGTGGATTTGTCAGGATGATGATTAAAAAAAGAAGGTATGGGGAGGATGAATTTTCGCAAAGCTCGTAGAGCTTTGCTTTCTGTTTAGCCGGTTTGGCCGGTTATGCCAGTTTAGCCTGATCCCAAATCCGCAATCCGAAATCCTAAATCTTCTGGCATCCTACCTCTTACAATAAATGGCAGCGTAGCGTAGTGACCTAATGACGGCGAAGCCTAATGACCCATGGTGCTCCATGACCCATGCTCTATGCGCTAATCATACAGAATTTCCCAATTGGCGTGAAATGAGGTGTCAACAAAACTGTATCTATACTCCATGGTCTTACCCGTGCCGGGTGAGCTGCCCGACTCCGGCTGCCAGAATCTCAAATAGATGGCCGGCATGGGCTCAGGTCCCTTCCACTCTGCTCCCGGCGTCTTCAGCCAAACCTCCTTCTCTTCTATTATCTTCCAAATAGTTCCATATCTCTTGCTTCTTATTCTCTCACCTACCCTCGGCAACTGCAATTTCTCCCTTAGAGTCTTGAACCGATAGGTCGTGAGCTTCTCTTCTTCCAAGATCGGTTCACCCAGGAGCATAATGCCGATGGCACCCAGGGGTGCTGTCACCAGGATGCTGAGCACTGCCACGGCTAGAATCACCTCGCCACCGGCCACCCCAGCTTCAAGGGGGACTGCGCCGATGGCCGCCTGAACAGTTGCTTTGGGCACGTAAGCAACCACGCAAAATAACCGCTCTTTCCAAGTGTAATCGGTGCCCAAAACCGACAGGTAGGTACCAATGGATCTGGCCACCAGGCCGATGAAAATAACCGCGAGTCCCGCCGCCCCCGCCTTCCAGGCCACAGATACATTTACCTGAGCTCCCACCAGGACAAAAAGCAGCAGTTCCGCAAAGACCCAGAGCTTCTTAAGTTTTTGGGAGATGACGTGGGCAATGGCTTCCTCTTTTTCCAAGATGATGAAGCCTATGGCCATCACCCCCAAAAGGGCGGCAATGGGCACTACGTTATGGGCGATTTCCTCCAACCACAGGAGGCATATGGAAGTCCCTATAACGAGAAGGGTGCGCCGGGGCGGCTGCCAGTCGTATTTGAGAAAAAGCCGGTAGAGCAGATACCCAGGAATTAAACCAACAATTATCCCCAAGACGATGGATATGGGTATGCCGGCAAGTTGCCAAGCGATATTGACCTTGTGGCCGCCATACATACCGAGAAAGATGGAAAAGAGGACGATAACAAAGACGTCATCCACCGAGGAGGCCGCCAATATCATTGTTGGGATGCCCTTCTTGGCCCCTTTGCCCCGCTCCATAAAATCGATCATCAGGGGCACCACCACTGCCGGGGAGACCGCTGCCAGAATGCTGCCCAGAATGGTGGCTTCGAGGAGGGAGAGTTTCAGGAAGTAAGGCGCCACCGCCATTATGGCGGCAATTTCAAAGATGGCCGGCACTGCTGACATGATTATCGCTGTTTTACCCACCCGGTGAAGGGTGTCCCGTCGCAGTTCGAATCCGGCCCGCAGCAGGATGACAATTAGGGCGATTCTTCTGAAGTCAGCAGAAACCTGCATCATTTCAGGTCGCATGAGACCTACGACGTAGGGGCCTACCAGAACTCCGACAATCAGCATGCCGACCAGGCCAGGAAGCTTAAATTTGCGGAAGATGATATCCGCTGCCAGGCCGAAGACTACAATCAGTGCCAGGCTTATTGCCATAATAGTTCCCCGAGGATCATCAAGCAGGGCAAATAGAGGTTATGCCAATAAATAAGTGGGTAAATGTCTTTGATCACGCTTTTCGGTTCGGGACTGTGGGTGTGATACAAGATCCGATGGTACACTCCAAGCCCATGGGATGTAAAGAGGCGAAATGTTACAATGCTAACCGAGCATGTAACTAATTTGTAATTGCCCATTTAAGACCAGTGACTTTGCAGCATATGACAAAAATGAAAAATGATAAATGCGTCACCAGGGACCCGGTTGCGGGCCTAAGCGGAGGGAGGGCGAAGAAATGTAAAATAAGAAATGACACTGTTGCCTGCCGCCTGTTATAGATGCTACCTTGTCTGAACGACCATTTTTGCTATGACCAACGGAGGTTCACGGTGCATATCATCTCTGACAAACTCAACGAGATCTACGAACTCTTGCTGGAGGCTTACGGCCCGCAGAACTGGTGGCCGGCAGAGAGCCCCCTGGAGGTGATGCTTGGAGC
>JASFKF010000364.1:0-3453 GCA_050118775.1 Syntrophobacterales bacterium | reverse complement strand
AGGGCTGGTTCAAAAGATCCCTGATTGGCGGCATCTTGGAGCCTCTCAGTCTCTGGAACCTCTTGGTCACTTATCAGGTAGGGTCTGACCGTGCGGTGCTTTTCAAAAAAAGGATCCATATCAACAATCAAATCTTTGATCACCCTGAAGAGGGGCAGCGGTTCGATGACAAAGTTATTGGCAGTCTTAAAGTCCCTAACCAATTTCTGACAGGCCAGCTCTATTCTGCCGTTGATCATGAGAGCGTCCGAGCCGCAGATACCGTGGGCACAAGAATAGCGGTAGCTCAGGGTGGGATCTTGGTCCCACCTTATTTTGTTCAGGCAGTCAAGGATCTTGTCTGTGGGTTCCGCTTCAACGGTATATTTCTGATACCTGGGCTCTTTATCCAACGCCGGGTCGAAGCGATAAACTATAAAGGTGCATTTCATCTCAGTATTTCCTTTCCTTTGGCTCGAATCTGGTTATGGTGACCGGTTTAAAAAATACCTGCACTCCTTCATCGGTAGAATGCCTGAACATGGTGTGAACAAGCCACTTCTCATCGTCGCGCTTGGGAAAATCTTCCCGGGAGTGCGCGCCCCGGCTTTCCTCGCGGCTGAGGGCCCCAAGAGTAATTACTTCTGCCAGATCCAGCATATAACCAAGTTCGATGGCGTCCAAGAGTTCCCGGTTAAAACAGTTTCCCTTGTCCTGCACACTGATTTTTTGGTAGCGTCCTTTCAGTTCCCTCACTTTTTCCAATGCCTCTTTGAGTCCTCCTTGGTGACGAAACACTGAAACTTTATCCATCATCACTTCCTGCATCTCAGCTCGAATTGGTCCGGTGCTTTCTTTGCCTTGACTTTGCATTAAGGCGGTGATCTGATGGGCAACGGCTTTTTCAGGAGAGGGGGGAAGTTTGACTGAGCTAACAGTGGGGATAAATCGGCGCATCTCTTTTCCCGCCCGCCGGCCGAAGACCAAGATGTCGAGGAGAGAATTACAACCCAGCCTATTGGCCCCGTGAACGGAAACACAGGCGCACTCCCCAGCAGCATATAACCCCGGGAACACCGTACCTTCGCTGTCAGTAATCACTCGCCCGTCCACATCGGTGGCTATTCCCCCCATCATGTAGTGGCAGGTCGGTTGCACCGGAATGGGCTCTTTCACCGGCTCCACCCCAGCATAAGTGCGGGCGAACCCGGTAATTTCCGCCAGCTTGGTATCGAGAACCTCTTTGCCAAGATGAGTTAGATCTAAATGGACATAGTCTTTTCCGTCTATGCCTCTACCGGCTCTAATTTCCTCCAGAATACAGCGGCTAACCATGTCTCGGGGTGCCAGATCCTTGATGACCGGGGCATACCTCTCCATGAACCGCTCACCTTCATTGTTTCGCAAGACGCCGCCCTCCCCGCGAGCTGCCTCGCTGATCAGGATGCCGAGTTTGTAAATACCTGTGGGATGGAATTGGACAAACTCCATGTCTTCCAGGGGGGCACCGGCACGGTAGGCTATGGCCAGGCCATCTCCTGTGGAGGCAAAGGCATTGGAAGTGGTTTTGAAGACTTTGCCATAGCCGCCGGTGGCCAACAGCACGGCCTTGCTTTGGATGGTATGCAGTTTGCCTGTGGCAAGCTCGTAGGCGATCAAGCCACAGCACTGACCGTCATGGATTATTAGAGACATCAATTGAAATTCATCAAAAAATCTTATGCCACGGTGCAGGCACTTTTCCCAAAGGGTGTCGAGGATGACCCTGCCGGTACGATCGGCTGCGTAACAGGCCCGCTTAACCGGCGCTTCACCAAAGTTGCGGGTGTGGCCGCCAAAGGCTCGCTGGGCAATCTTGCCTTCGGGAGTGCGGTTGAAGGGAACACCTAGGTGTTCCAATTCATAGATGGTTCGAGGGGCATCCTGGGCGAGGATCTCGATGGCGTCTTGATCGCCCAGGTAATCGCTGCCCTTCACCGTGTCGAACATGTGCCACTCCCAGTTGTCCTCCTCTTCATTGCCAAGGGCGGCGCCGATTCCTCCCTGGGCAGCACCGGAATGGGAGCGAGTGGCGAAGACCTTGCTGAGCACGGCAACGCTGGCATCCTCGCCGAGTTCTATGGCGGCCCGTAAGCCGGCCAATCCGGAACCAACAATAACGACGTCGAACTGATGTTTCATCTCACACCTCATCTAGCCCGGAAGTTTGCTGAAAGGATCTAAAGTAGCTTGTTTTAGATTTAGGGGGGTGATTCGGTCAGCCTTACATCAAAATAGTTTAACACAGAGAACTTGCTCATTCTAGCCCTCTTTAAGGAACAATCAGGTTCATTTTGCCCATTTGCGGTCAAACCACTTTTGGCTAACTTTACCCATTTTATACCGGGTAAGATTTGGGTAAATATGGATGATTGACCTTTCATTATTACACGATATAATTTAACAATCTAACGGTGGAGGTGGTGGTATGGAAAAAGAAGTAGAGCAACTCGATAAGTCGAGCCATGCTTCAGTGGAGCCTATGACCCAGGATCGCCCACTGCTGCCGGAGGAGAGTGCGGCAGAGTTGGAGTGGGTGTTCAAAATGCTAGGTAACCGCACACGGTTGCGGATGATCTATGCCCTTACCAGGGCTGGCGAGATGTGCGTCACTGAACTGGCTGAGGCGCTGGAGATGAAACCGCAGGCGGTTTCCAACCAACTGCAGCGATTGACCGATCGAGGTATCCTTGCATCGAAGCGAACTGGCATCAACATCTACTATCGGGTGGTGGATAGGTGCGTGGTGAGCTTACTGGACCGGGGAATTTATCTGAAGGAGGTATAGAGAGATGACGGAGATTGAGTCCAAGGAGGCCTTAAAAACTGAAGAGGAAGAGCAGGTGCTGCCCCTAGTTATTGAGATTATGCCGGGCCAGGCAGGGGACGGCTTGGTGGATATTTACCAACCCGGTAGTTACGAAGGCAAACCACTTCGAAAACTATGTCAAAACACGCTCAACAAAAAAGACTTGAGTATAGAGGAACAACTAATTCTGGAAGATATCAACAGGCAGCTCGACGGGGGGAAATTCCTTTCGCGAGGACAAGAAATTGATAGTATGGCTCCGGCCTATGCAGTATTAGAAGAAACCGAGGCGGGTGAGAAATATCTGTATGTGCCGGTCCGGGCCATCAAACCCCAAGAAGGCGGCATTTACCTCAAAGGAACGGGGTAGTCCTTCGCGGCAGTGAGACGATGTTAATTTGTAATTCCGAGAATATAAGTCGAAAATCCTAAATTCTCCTTCGGAGTCCCCACCCTGCGGGCGGGGCCCCGGTTTCGAAGCACGAAGCACGAAACAAATCCAAGGGGCTGATGTGGGATGTGCGATATGTGATGTGAGATTGAACAGCTTTTCATAGGATTGATTATCCCACATCTCAGATCTCACATCTCACATCACTATGCGGATTTTCCACATGACGAGGTGG
>JASFKF010000363.1:0-3466 GCA_050118775.1 Syntrophobacterales bacterium | reverse complement strand
ATTGGTGGGGTCAACCCCATTTACAAAAATGCATAGTAAGAACTTGTACTTAGCCTTTTCGTCTTTTTTAGATGCAGAACTTATGCCAACAAAAGGAGAACATCGTGGTTTTGTCCAGTGTTTAGCTGGCTAGATCACCTTCCAGGAGTTTCGCGATTTTTCTCTTTTTAAAATTGCCCATTTAGCATAATAACTATCTGGTATGGCAATGTTTTCTGGTGTATCTTCTGAGTGACTGGCGGAAGGCCTGAGCCACTTTCGCGGCTGCGGGTGGGGGACCCCCTGGCCCGCCGAAGGCGGGAACAGGGAGGGGGCGGCCTCACCCGCCCGCAGTTGCGTTCAAAGTGACCAGGCCGTGAGACTCGGAACGACAGAAGAAACACCAGAAAACCTTTTCCATTTCCAAATCACCCACAACTCCGTAGTGGACTGAATCCATAGCCACGAGGTAAACATTATTGGAGAAGCTCCTGAGACTACTTTCTCGTTTACTCTCCCTTTCGCTATGGGTTAGCATGTCATGAGCGGCTCGACCTGAGGACTTCTAAGGAGGTAAAATGGCAAAAGCGATTATTATGCATGAAACTGGTGGTCCCGAGGTTCTACATTGGGAGGAGTATGATCCGGGTAAGCCGGGGCCGGGAGAAGTCTTGCTTCGCCATGAAGCGGTGGGCTTGAATTACATTGACATATATCACCGCTCCGGCCTTTACCCCTTGCCGTCTCTTCCCGGGATACCGGGCATGGAAGGTGGAGGTGTGGTGGAGGCCATTGGTGAGGCAGTAACTGAAGTGGCTGTGGGGGACCGGGTGGCCTATGCCGGACTTCCTCCTGGAGCTTACGCTGAGGCCAGAATAATCCCGGCCCACCGTCTGGTTAAGCTTCCAGATTCTATCTCCACCCGGCAAGGTGCAGCCATGATGCTCCAGGGCATGACCGCGAGGTATCTTCTCCACGGCTGCTACAAAGTTAAAACCGGTGACACTATCTTGATGCAGGCAGCGGCTGGAGGCGTAGGTTTAATTGTCTGCCAGTGGGCCAAATATCTGGGCGCCACAGTAATCGGTACGGTGGGATCCCCGGAGAAGGCAGAATTAGCTCAAGTTCACGGTTGCCATCATCCCATACTCTACCAAGAGGAGGACTTTGTTTCCAAAGTGAAGGAGATTACTCAAGGGAAGGGCGTTGATGTGGTGTATGATTCAGTGGGCCAGGCCACATTTATGAAGTCCCTAGATTGCTTGCGTCCTTTGGGGACGATAGTCAGCTTCGGTCAGGCCGCCGGCCCCGTCCCCCCGCTGGACATTGGGATTCTCGCTGCCAAGGGCTCTTTGTTTCTTACCCGACCAAGTCTGATGACCTACACGGCAAAGAGGGAGGACCTCCTTGCCCACGCCCAAGATCTCTTCGAGGTAGTGGAAAAAGGCGCGGTGAACATAGAAATACGCCAGACCTATCCTCTTGCTGAAGCAGTCCAGGCCCATCGCGATCTCGAGGGCCGCAAGACCACCGGATCTTCTCTACTGATCCCTGAGTAAAGAATCCAGGCCCAGAGAGGGATTTAGGGTTCAGTGTCCAGGTTTCAGTGTTCAGGATAAATTGCCTTTGGTTTTTCTCCCTGACACCTGAAACCTGACACCTGAAACCTTTTTCTCTAGGAGGTAAACAGACAGATTTTACAATGCCTGGCGTATTTCAGAAAATCCTCCGCATTCCAGACAACTGCGCCATCTATAAGCTTATCCTCGTCGATTTCCATCATGTCAATGGTCATCTTGCAGGCGATCAGCTCGACCCCTTCCAACTGGGCCACTTCCTGGAGCTCAGCCAGGCTGGGAATGTTGGCCTTGGTGATCTTTTTCTTCATCATCCCCGTGGCAATGCTGGACATCCCTGGAATGGCTCCCATAACTCCGGGGGGAATGAACTTGGCCCTCTCGGCTCCACCTTTGAGCACCATGTTCAAACCCATAAATGAGTAAAAGACCTTGCTCTCCATCCCCTGACGGGCTGCGTTTATCGCCAGCACAAGAGAGGGATAAGCCCCATCAAGGGTGTCCTTCACACAAATAAATCCAGCTTTTTCTTTCTCTTCAGCCATTGATTTTCCTCCTTGACTTAGCCCGGATGTTTCATGAAACATCCGGGCTAGGAAACCTAAAGTAAAGTTTCCTTGGTTGAATTATTTTTTCAAAACGGTTTTTTACGTCTTACAAGTCAAACCATCTTAGACTTGCCACTGACCAAAAGGATGTTCTCTATTTTTAACTAAAACCTCCAGGTGAAGGCGAAACTGAGACTGTCCTCGTAAAGCTTCGATTCAATCTTGGCAGGCTGGCCGTCCAGACCTTGACCTTCTTCTGTATGGGTGTTTTCAAAAGCGTGCATGTAAGAGAGATTGACTATGAGGCTCTCTCCTAACTCATAGCCAATGCCGGCAGTCATATGGTGTTCCACGATGGCGGGGAACCCTACTACTCTGAAGGTTTCATAGTAGTAAGCTGGCAGGCTTTTACCCTGGACATCGACAAAATCAGCATTAGTCCAGTTATTATTTTCCTTAAGGGGACTCTTGCCATAGTTATAACCTACTCTCAAAAACAGGTGGTCAATGGCTTCCCATTGCCCCCCGATGGCCCAGACCCACTGGTCATCCCATTCAAAATCCCCAAATCCGTCGGCATCCGACCAGTTAATCCATTTAAGATTGGTTTCGAGCAACACTCTGGCCTTGATAAACTCGTAGGCAGCTCCAAGTCCAACCTCCTGCGGCTGCTCCAAGGTCAGATTCTGTCTGCGACCATTGCCGCTAAAATCAAAAACGTGATTATAGGTTGCCTTTTGCGGCGAGGTGTAGGTCAGACCAAGGGATAATTGATCGATAGGTTTGTAGATACCGCCCAGTTTGACCCCATATGAATAGGCGGCAACCGTACCATCTCCCAAGTCGAGGGTTGAATAGTTGATCTGGAAAGACGCACCCGCTGAAATCATAGGACTAATCTGGTAAGCAAGGGTGGGGGCGAATTTCATTAACTGTAAATTCGTGTAAGTTCCAGCTGCAACAGGATTACCGCCGAAGTTAGGATTCGCCTGGTCAAGTTCGGTGTCCCGGTAATCCACCCCGAGACCGGAGACGCCGTAAGCCGAAAGGCCAAATCGCAACCTCGACTCAGCCCCCCCTACGGGAACGGAGAAACCTATTGCAGGTATAGCATAGTTATTGTCACGACTATTTGCCTTATAAGTCTGTCCCGAAGCCTGAATTTCAGCTTTCTGCTCTGGCATGAACAAGGTTCCGGCAAAGTCAAACTGGGACGAGGGGCAGTAGGGACCAAAACACATGGCCGCCGGGTTGGAAAAGACTGCACTGATGGCATCCTGCGGAGCAGCTACGCCGACACCTCCCATTGATCTGGAAATGGGGCCGATGCCAATCAACTGAGTACCATTAGTCGCAAAAGCG
>JASFKF010000362.1:0-3466 GCA_050118775.1 Syntrophobacterales bacterium | reverse complement strand
CTGTTATTTTAACAGCCGCTTCATGCACCAACATTTGGACCAGTTGCTCCACCAAGGGCAGGAAGTTTCCTTGGTGTTCCTTGACTTGGATAACTTTAAGGAACACGTAGACAAGCACGGGCACTTGCTCGGGAGCAAGATTTTGCGAGAGGCTGCTGAGGTTATAGATTCCAAACTAGAACAAGACGACCGGCTGGTGCGCTACGGTGGGGATGAATATGTAATCATATTGCCGGGCCAGGACAAAAACTCGGCCTTTGACAAAGTAGTTACCATCCGTAAGGCATTGGCGGATGCTACCTTTCTGCAGGACCTGAACCTCGCTATCAAATTGACCGCCAGCTTCGGTATAGCCAATTATCCCACTGATGCCTCAGACAAGAAAGAACTGCTGCAACTGGCAGACAACTCTCTCTACCGAAGCAAAGATGTGGGCAAGAATTCCATTACGGTCGCCTAGCTCATGAGGCATTTGGTCAATTAGTTAATTAGAGAATTAGTTAATTAGGGAATCAGGAAATTAGGGAATCAGGTTAATAGTTCAAATACTTAACCTCTCACGGCTTACTGCTTAACGTCCACCATTTACGAATTGGCTAACCAACCAATCAACTAATCAACCAAAGCGCGAAGCGCTATTCCGCAGTCCACCAATGATCCTTCCCCTCGAACCACCAGGCCGTAGAATCGGTCTCTAAAATCTGCGCCGCCAACCGCTTGCCCAATTCCGTTTTCAGCCTTTTGAGGGCGAAATGGATCCAATCCTTGGCATAGCGGTTGCCTAGGTCCTGATGTTCTTTCAGTTCCAAAATCAGATCTAATTGATCTGCGTCCCGAGCTAACTGGGCCTCTCGAGTCTCTCCTCCCTTGAACTCTTCCAACAAATACTCAATTTCTTTGCCGAAAGGAAGTGTCTTGGCCAGATCCCTTACAGCCTGGTCTTCCTTAACTTCAACGTAGCGTTTGTTTACGTAATTCAAGTCACCCGTGCGGGACTCGGGAAGATCGTGAAACAAACACATTCGCATGACGGTAAAGGCGTCGGCTTCCTTGTCCAGCCTCGCCATGGTGAAGCCAATTGTCGCCACTCTAAAAGCATGATCGGCCACAGACTCACGTCCTGAACCTAGAAATTGGTACCCACTCCTCGGAGTTTTCTTCAACATGCCCATTTCGAAAAAGAAATTGATAATTTGCTTCAAGCTTTAACTCCTATTCCATGTAATTACGCGGTAAACGGTAAGCGGTGAACGGTACAAGATGTTATGCGTTATACGTTATTCGTTATACGCAAAAGCTCAGCTTCTTACCCTTTCTCGTCTGGTAAGTTAGTTGATTGGTTAATTCGTAAACGGTGAACGGTAAGTGGTAAACGGTTAAATCTTTGAACTATTTGCCTAATTCTCTAATTTTCTAATTACCTAATCAACCACAGCGCAAAGTGCTTTGCGCTATGTCTTACTTCCAAAAAGATCCTGGTAGGCGGGAAGCTTCTCCACCCCAACAGCATGGACAACTCCGTTTACAATAGCCTGGGCCATCAACTCGGCAGCAAGTGCGCCAACAACGCTTGTCTCAACTCCCCCATGAGAACACGTACTAAGGGCAAAGATAGTGTCACCATCGTAAAGAGTGTGAGAAGGAGCAACGGCACGAGCAATACCATCATGAGCCATTTGAGCCACCCTCGTGAGCTCAGCTTTTGAAAGGGTAGCATTGGTGCCGACCACACCTAAGACAGTATTGGTGGCAGAGAAACCTTGCAAAGCCTCCAACTCAGTCAGGCTTGCCACCGCATTTGCCAGTCGCCGTCCGTCTCTAGTGCGCACCCCTGCTAATAACTGACCATTCTCATGGTTGCGAATGTCACCGAAAGCATTAACCACTGCCAAAGCCCAAAGCCTGAGTCCATTAGGTGAAACAAGGGAGGCGAAGCCCTGTCCTCCCTTCATGGCGCGTTCAAGTCCAAAGAGCTTTCCCACTGTAGCACCGGTACCTGCACCCACGCATCCCTGCTCGACTCCCGCTATTGAAGAATTTTCACATGCTCGATAACCCATATCACCGTCTGGAAGCGTTTCGCTTTTGTTGAGACCGAGATCGAAAATTACCGCACCGCTAACAATAGGAATTACTCCGTATTCGGTTTGAAAACCACGATTCCTTTGGCGCAAGTACCTCATAACCCCCTGTATCGAGGCCAAACCGAAAGCACTGCCACCGGTAAGGACCACTGCGTGCAGTTGGTCTACCAGGTTTTCAGGTCGCAAGGTATCGGTTCCGTGTGTCCCTGGCGCCCCCCCACGGACATCAACTCCTGCAACAGCACCATTTTCGGCCAGCACAACGGTGCAACCAGTGTTATGTTCTTTGTCTGTCACCTGGCCTATGCGAAGACCGTCGATGCCTGCGTTTTCATTCTTAGTCATCCCACACCTTTCGCCCTACCCTCCCTCTTGACGTCCACTTGAAGACCGATCTCCGGGATCTGCCTCCAAGCCTGTCCCTACTGAATGCATATATCGCTGGAGATATTGATAGATTTCCTTGCCTATCCTTACTCCCAAATCGATGATTTCCGGGCCGTACTGGACCCCTATGTTTGTTCTGAAGGTATTCTTGATCTTGAGGATACCATCAACACCCCAAGGGAAACGACCGAACAGCTCGGCTATGTCTACTTGGTGATAACTCATCATGTACCAGACTGTGTGGGTAAAATTGTCCGGGCCCCAGCGAAATTTGTCTGCGTCATAGAGCGCATCAGCTACCAATTGCCCAGTTAGTGTTTCGCAAGCCTGGGGATCGGAAAATGCTTCGTGATTCGCTATGGCCTCTGCTACACAATTTACCTCTGGGGGGCTGAGGGGAAAATCATTTAGTATTTCTCTGGCCGCCTTAGCACCGGCCTTGGCATGCCTGTGTTCCATCCGTTTTATATCGTGGAGAAGCCCTGCGAGCTGAACCAGCACAACTGCTCTCTCTAATTCTGCTTGAACAGTAAAATACTTCTCACCTTCCAAGAGAAGTATGGTACCTGCATCAACACTCACCTTGGTAGCATGTTGAAGTCCGTGACCAAAATCACCCGGATATTGCGGGGTAACCAACTCTCTGCAATGAGTTAACAGCGGGTTATCATAAAAAATACGTCGTGAAATTGTCAGCGACGGCTTGAATCGCCGGTAGAATTCAGGTAACTCGTAACGGGATGCAATGCAGCGCGCTTCGTTCATCAAGCGTAAGTAGATTTCTTTCATGATGTTGCCAACTATCCGTTGAAGCCGTTCAAGTCGTTCAAGCGGTCAATTAGTTGATTGGTTGATTAGTCAATTGGTAAATGGTAAACGGTACGAGTTGTTATTCGTTATTTGTTATACGTTATACGCAAAAGCTCAGCCTGTAACTCGCTGACCTCCGATCTCCTACTTCTGATTTGAAACTTTGAACTTGAAACTTGGAACTT
>JASFKF010000361.1:0-3470 GCA_050118775.1 Syntrophobacterales bacterium | reverse complement strand
GTCACTCAGAAGAGACATCAACAAAGGCCAAAAGGGGAAGCTGCGAAACAACGAGCATCTGAGCAACCTATCTTCACGCATCTCCCCCTTGCTAGGGCCTGCATGGAGATATGGTGCTATCTAAACGATTACTCTGCCAATCAATGGCGCGAATCATGCGCGTTGTGAAGTAGCTTCCCCGTGGCCCAAGTCACAAGAATATTTTTGGGGAAACTCCCATTAGATCTCGCAGCAGTTGAACATTCACCTCCTCAAATCCACTTACTACTTTATCGGCCAGGGCAAGCTCCTCCCCACTAACGCTGGTGCTGATGGCCAGACAGCACATACCAGCACCTTTGGCTGCCGCCACACCATGGGGTGCATCTTCGATCACCAGGCAATACTCCGGCTTTACTCCCAAATTTTCGGCTGCAGTTATATAGATATCCGGTGCTGGCTTTCCTCGAACTACCTGATCACCGCTCAATATTAGATCAAAAAGCACGGTTACGGAGAGTTTTTCTAAGGCAAGCTCCACCAACGGTTTCGGTGAAGAGGAAACCAAACCAGTCATAATCCCCCCGGCCTCCACCGACCTGACCAACTCCAAAGCACCTGGTATGGCTTTAAGGTGCTCCTTAAAGAACTCTGCAATCAGTTGGTTGCGCTCCTCCATCAACTCACCTACAGTCTCAGCGAGATCGTAGTGCTCGATTAGGCAACCAACTGCCCCTCTGGCATCGCGACCCATCATGGCACTTTTCAGTGAGGGTGAGTAGCGAAGGTTCCTGCGAGCTAGCAGCTGTTTCTCGGCTTCCGACCACAGCGGCTCACTATCGACGATTACCCCGTCCATATCAAAGAGTACTGCTTCGAGTTTGGTCCCTTTGTCCATCGTTCCCCTTGGCAGCTAAAATAGATGTAACTAGGCATAGAACATAGGGCAGTGGGCATAGAGTAAAAAACACTAAATGGTGAAGAGTTGCAGACCCACGACCTGATACGTTTACCGTTCACCGTTTACTGTTTACCAAAACTCTATGCCCTATGCCAAAGCAAAAGGGCGCCCTTTTAGACATGACCCATGAGAGCGCCCTGCAGCGAAAATACTAAAATATTTTATTACGTATTTTCTTCTTTTTTGTTGTTTTCTTCGTCTTCCTTGCTTTTGCCGAATTCCTTTTCCATTTCGGCCATCTCTTTAAGTTTGTCGTCCACCATACGAAAAAGAGTGCCCTCCGGGTAGGTGCCGTCTTCCTGCAGCTCTCCAGCCTCCATGCCCGTCAGTATCTCGATGCCCTCCTCAATGGTGCTCACAGGATAGATGTGGAATTTCTTTTTTTCCACCGCCTCCACCACATCGCGCCTCAGCATCAGGTTATTCACGTTTTTCTCCGGAATCATTACCCCTTGCTTACCGTTAAGTCCCTTGTGCTTGCAAATCTCAAAAAAGCCTTCGATCTTCCGGGTCACGCCGCCAATAGGCTGCACCTCACCCTTCTGACTTACCGAGCCGGTTACAGCAATGCCTTGATGGATGGGCACCCCGGAGATGGCCGACAACAGCACATAGAGCTCGGTGCTGGAAGCGCTGTCCCCGTCAACCATGCCGTAGCTCTGTTCGAAACAAAGGCTGGCTGACAGGCTCAAGGGTTTGTTGTGGGCAAACTTTTCTCGTAGGTAAGAGCTGAGGATCATAACACCCTTGGTATGGATATTGCCACTAAGCTTCGCCTCTCTATCAATGTCCACCACCCCGCCTTTACCCAAAGAGATGGTGGCAGTGATGCGGTTAGGTTTGCCAAACTCGTGATCACCGGTCATGAGGATAGACAGACCATTTACCTGACCCACCTTATGACCCTCGGTTTCAACCCAGAAAATATCCTTTTTCACCAGCTCCTGTACTTTTTCCTCGTAG
Source organism: Syntrophobacterales bacterium (assembly GCA_050118775.1). Classification (GTDB taxonomy): domain Bacteria; phylum Desulfobacterota; class Syntrophobacteria; order BM002; family BM002; genus BM002. The sequence goes on along the minus strand of JASFKF010000361.1, from coordinate 1,567 downwards.
AGACTGGCACGAAATCTCTTTTTATCAATTGCCCTTTGCACGTGCTCGCTATTGATGAAATCAAGCTTATCCTCGCCAGCGAAATAATTAGCTTCTTTGAGTAGGTCGCTGACGTCAGCAAGCTTGAGCGTGAGTTTCTCACGATCGCCGGTGACTTCCATACTGTATTCAAGGACACGTGCCACCCCGTCATTGGTCACATGACGCAGACCTTGATCGACACAAAACTTGGACATAACGCAGGCACCCTGTTTGAGATTATCCTCGGTGTTGTCCACCTCGGTGTCCAAGTGAGCCTTCACCTTGAACATCTTGGGAAAACGGTCGTCGTAGATGTAGAGAAGTTGATAGAGATAGGGGTCCCCGGTAAGGACCAGCTTGACATTTAGCGGCACGGGGGTCGGTTTCAGCGTCCGAGTACTGAAGATGCCGTAAAGCTCGCCAAGATCTTCTATTTTGATTTGCCGGTCTTTTATGGCCCTTTTCAGGGCCTCCCATGAGATCCAGTATTTTAAAAGATCCAGAGCCTTTAGTACCAAGTAACCCCCGTTGGCCTTGTGTAGGGCCCCCGGCTTAATCATGGTGAAATCAGTAAAGAGTGCACCGAAGTATGCCTGCCTTTCAATACTACCAAAAAGATTAGGGTAACTGGGGTTTGATTCGATGATAACTGGTGCTCCTTCGGTCTCAGAGTTATCTATGAGCACGTTGACATCGTACTTACGAAAAGTCACTTCCTTTGGCGGCATAGGCATGGGAGCCGCTGGTGCCTGAGCCTCTGGTTTCTTTTTAAAGTCATCGATGTTCTCCAGTATGTCTGCTTGTACCTCTTTGAAATACTCGAGAACTTCCTGTTCGTCCTTAAACTGCTCCTCCAGGGTCTCCATGAGATGGCCAACCACATACATGGCTATCTCGGCGTCCAGCTTACTGTGCTTTTCCCTGAATGCCGTTTCCGCTTTGCGAATCTCCTTGATGGCGTCGTTCATCTCTTTCTGCAGGTTGTCACTTTTTTCCCTGAGCTCCTGCTTCTTTTCTTCGGGAAGCTGACTGAGCTCTTCCTGGGACATAGGCTGGCCATCCTCAGTGGCGGGAACTATCACCATGCCCACCTGGGAAAACTGGAGGATGAATCCCTCTTCCTTAGCCCGCTGAGAAAGAGCGTCAATAATCTCACGTCTCTGGCGTTCAAAGCCCTGATGGACCTCAGCCTCTTTGGCACTATAGTCTTCGCTGTCAAAAACCTCGGGAATCTTCGCCTGGAGCGTCTGAACGAATTGCTCCATGCTCTTTTGCAGTTCCTTGCCTCGACCGGCCGTCAGGCTGAGATAGTTTGGACTGTCCGGTTCCTTAAAATTATAAACGTAACAGCAGTCAGGAGGAGTTGGCTCTTCTTTTGCTGCCTTTTCAAGAAAGGTTCTGGCAATATAAGTGAGTCCTGTCTTGGGCTGTCCTGCCACGAAAATATTGTAGTCCACATCTTTCATTCCCATGCCGAATTTAATCGCCTCAATGGCTCGATCCTGGGCCACCACCCCTTCCTCGGGGGGTGCAAGGCTCGCAGTAG
>JASFKF010000360.1:0-3479 GCA_050118775.1 Syntrophobacterales bacterium | reverse complement strand
TTTCGTTTTCTTCGGGACAGAAAAGTAAGGATATTTACAGCTATGAAAAGTGCAAAACTGCCTCGCAGTAGTTTGAAGCTTATTTGTGAAGAAGGTCCGGAAAAAGACTCTGTATGGGAGTTGTCCAACTTACGCACTAGTATCGGTCGCGATCCTATATGCGATATCATTATCAAAGACTCGAAAGCCTCAAGGGTTCACGCCGAAATTTTACGTGAAGGCAATGACCTTGTCTTCTATGACAAAGAAAGCCTGAACGGTTCCTTCATCAACAATGACCGAGTAACCCAGCAGGTATTGGCTCCCGGTGACCAGATTATCATAGGTAGAACCACTCTCCATGTCCTCGAAGATGGCTTCTCTTCAGACATCGACTGGGATAAAGAAGAAGTATTCTCCACCACCAGAATCTCTCTTGATACATTTGCAAGCAAGATAAACGAGGTTGTCTCCACAGCTGGCGTATTATCCAAAGAGAATCAGGAGAGTGCTACCGAAAGACAAGTCCGGACAGCGAAATTGATCAAAAATCTTGACACATTCTACCAGGTCAGCAGAACTATAAATTCAATTCTAACGATTGATTTATTGCTGCAGCAAATAGCAAAAACGCTCTTTGAGGTATTTACTGATGTCCAGATGGTTTGCATCTTGCTCAAAGAAAACGGCGAGGATTTGGAGCCAAAACTTATTGAAACGAAAGCAGCCGGTCATTCCGTGCCTCTTAAAATAAGTTCAAGTGTTATCAATGAAGCAGTCACTGAGGAAGTTTGCATCCTGGCAAAGGATGCTTTCGGCGATGACCGTTTTTCAGCATCAGAAAGCATCATTTCAATCAATCTTCGCTCGGTTATGTGTGTCCCTTTGGTCAATAGGGGCACGGTTCTGGGGGTGATATATTTAGACAACCGGGAAAAACCAGATTGTTTCGATGAAGACGATGCTGCCCTTCTCTCTGCTCTTGCCAATCAGTCAGCCGTGGCAATAGATAATTCAAGGCTCTACGAGGAGATCCAGGAGTCTTACCACGAAGCAATCCTCGCACTGTTGAACACTATTGAAGCAAAGGATCATTACACTCGGGGACATTCTCAGAGAACAAGCCGTTACGCTCTTGGCATTGCCCAAGAGTTAGGTCTCACCGAGGAAGAATGCGACCAGATTAAAACTGCTGCTGAGTTGCATGATATTGGCAAGGTAGGCGTGAAGGATCTTATCATCGGAAAGGAAAGTCCACTTTCCACAATGGAGTTTGACTCCATACAGGCCCATGTACTCACTGGAGAAAGCATAATCAAGCCGCTTCAAAGTCTCTATTTTACCCTTCCAATGATCCGCCATCATCACGAAAATTACGATGGCTCGGGATATCCCGATGGTCTCAGGGGAGACGCAATTCCTTTGGGTGCAAGAGTAATTTGCGTGGCAGATGCCTTTGACGCCATGACTACACAGCGCCCGTATAATGAGCCCTTGTCTTTCAAAGAAGCCCTGGAAGAGATCCAAGCATCAAAAGGAAAACAGTTCGATCCTGTCGTTGTTGATGCTCTGGTAAGTATGGTCAATCGCAATTATGAGACGCATAACATGTAAACTGAGAGAAGTTTTCTCTTCAAGCTAAGAATTCTAGTATAAACATTGTCGCATAAACTTAAAGTTCTCCAACGGACTTGAAGCCCACTGGATATGGAATTTACTTGGTACTAGAATGCTCAGGAAAATCTCCCGAGGGAAACAATCTGACAAGTTCATCTGCGGGCGCAGGGGGGCTAAAGAGGTAGCCCTGCACTTCATCACAACCTTGCACTCGTAGAAAATGCAGCTGCTCTTTTGTTTCCACCCCTACAGCGGTTACCCTCAATCCCAAAGATTGGGCTGTTGCTATAATAGCGCTGACCATTGATCTTTTATCAGTATCAATCAGCATATCTTGGACAACGGATCTGTCTATCTTTATACCGTCAAGGGGAAGTTTTTTGAGATAACTGAGTGAAGAAAAACCACTGCCAAAATCATCGATCGTAAGTCGTATTCCAATTTCTTTTAGTTTTTTCAATCCAGAAAATACAGTCTTTTCATCTTGCATGATAATGCTTTCATTAATTTCCATCTCCAGGCACTCAGGTTGAAAACCGGTCTCCTCCAAAACACCTGAAACGGTTTGTATGAAATGCTCCCGATTGAAAAGCCTCCCGGAGAGATTTACTGCAATAGTCACTGGATCAAAGGATGTGTTTTGCCAGAGATTGTTTTGCTTGCAAACTGTTCTGAGTACCCATTCAGCTACAGACAAAATTAGGCCGCCTTCCTCAACCCTAGGGATAAATTCTGCAGGTGAAATCAATCCCCTCTCTGGATGAAGCCAACGGATGAGCGCTTCTATACCAGTCAGTTTACCCGTCTCAATTCCCACTTTGGGCTGGTAGTAGAGCGTAAGCTCTTCATTATCAAGGGCCTTTTGCAAGTCAGCCTCTGAAGGGAACTTATCCGGGATCTGAATATCTGGCATTTTCCTTGAAAATTGATAGTTGTTTCTTCCAAGCCCTTTAGCATGGTACATGGCTCTGTCAGCTTCTGTGATCAATGTATCTAGGTCCTCACCGTCATCAGGATACAGGCTAACACCTATACTTGCGGTAATAACTATCTGATGACCTGCCAGCAGGAAAGTATCAGATAGTGTGTACATAATCCTTTGCGCCACATTTGCTGCATCCTGGGCATCCCTGATGTCGGTAAGTAGTATAACGAACTCATCTCCACCAAAACGTGCCAGATTGTTTGCTACTTTCGAAGGGCTCTGACGTATAACCACATCACTTTTGCGCAAGGTTTTCACCAGTCGGTCTGCCACAGCTCTCAGAAGCAGGTCACCAACTGTATGACCCCGGCTATCGTTTATCTTTTTGAACCCATCGAGATCAAGAAACATTATTGCAACCATATGACCATGACGCTCAGCCGAAGCAAGTGCGCGTTCTAGATGATCCATGAAAAGTAGGCGATTAGGTAGACCAGTCAAGGTGTCATAATAGGCAAGATGTCGGACCTTTTCTTCCTCGAGCTTTCGATCAGTGACATCAGTCAAGAAATTCAAAGAGGCGGGATTACCTTCCCAGGTGATGGCAGTGGATCTTATTTCCATCCATCTGATGTCATTGTCTCTGCCGTTAAATCGGAATGAATGGATATGCGGGGAGCTTCCATTTTTCAGTACATCTGGTTCCAAGCGGGATAGCCTGTCTCTATCGTCAGGGTAAATAAGTTCTATCAGGGGTTTACAAGCTAGGGTATCTTGCGAGGTGCAAAGGAGAAAGCTTGCGCTCGGGTTGGCAAATTGAGTTATCCCATTTTGAACTACTAAGATTGCATCAGTTGCGTTTTCAACTAATGATCTGTATTTCTCTTCTGACTGAGCGAGATGTTCTTTAGCCTTTTCAAGCTCGTCATGTAATCTCTTATGCCTAACTACAGAGTTT
>JASFKF010000359.1:0-3495 GCA_050118775.1 Syntrophobacterales bacterium | reverse complement strand
CTTTGTGAAACTGTTAACTATCTGTAACTTCAAAGAAAAAAACGTTCATTGGGCCAATTTAATGGTTGACCGTTTTAACAAATCCTACTATTTTCGATAGCTGCTTCAACTCTAAAAATATCCTCAAAAGAACGAAAATGTTAGTTGCTGTCCCCAAAGAAATCTATCCGGGAGAAAGACGAGTAGCGCTCATTCCCCAGGCAGTTCCTGCTTTGATCAAGGCAGGCCTGGAAGTGGCAATTGAGGCAGGGGCTGGTGAGGGCGCCAATAGTCTAGATAAAGACTACGAGGCCCAAGGCGCCCGGGTTGAACAAGATCGCCATAGTCTTTTGGCCCAGGCAGACATAGTCCTCATGGTTCGGGGGCCAGGATCTTACCCTGATTTTCCAGCTGCCGACCTAGATGCACTAAAGGAAGGTTCCACTCTCATTTCTTTCACCGAACCTCTGGCCCAGCCTGAAATCATGAAGGAGCTGGCTGAGCGCAAGCTCACCATCTTTTCCATGGAGCTCATGCCTCGTACCACCCGGGCCCAAAGTATGGATGCCCTCAGCTCCATGGCAACTATTGCTGGCTACAAGGCCGTCCTGGCTGCGGCAGATGCTTCCCCCAAACTATTTCCCATGTTCATGACAGCTGCCGGCACCATCACTCCCTCCCGTGTTTTCATACTTGGCGCTGGTGTGGCAGGACTGCAGGCCATTGCCACTGCCCGTCGCTTAGGTGCTGTGGTGGAGGCTTTTGACATCCGCCCGGTGGTGAAGGAAGAAGTGGAAAGTTTAGGAGCCAAATTTGTCCAGTTAGAACTGGAAACAGAGGAAGCACAAGATTCAGGCGGTTATGCTAAGGCCCAATCGGAAGACTTCTACCAGCGCCAGCAAGAACTCATGGCGGAGCGCATCAAGAATTCAGACGTAGTCATTACCACTGCAGCGGTCCCAGGGAAGAAATCTCCAGTTTTAATTTCAGAGGAAGTAGTGGCCTCCATGCGGCCAGGGTCGGTTATTGTGGATATTGCTGCCGACAAAGGAGGCAATTGTGCCGTTACCAAGCCCGGTGAAAAGATTGTCCATAAAGGAGTAATTGTAATTGGTCCACTGAATATTCCGGCAGAGGTTCCCGTGCACGCCAGCCAGATGTATGCCAAAAACATCTCAACTTTTCTCCTTCACATGGTCAAGGAAGGAAAGTTGGAACTGGATCTCGAGGACGAAATTACCAAAGGAGCAATGGTTGCACACGGAGGAAAATTGGTCCATCAGGCAGTCTTGGATGCTCTAGGATAGAAAGAAATAATCATGGAAGCTTTCATCATTTACATTACCGTCTTTGTCCTCGCCATATTTGTCGGCTTCGAGGTAATCACCAAAGTACCCCCCACTCTGCACACTCCCCTTATGTCAGGAGCCAACGCCATCTCCGGTATCACTGTGGTTGGGGCTCTTGTGGCAGCGGGCTCCAAGGAATCTACCATAGCCGCTGTTCTTGGTTGTGCAGCGGTTATCATGGCCACCATCAATGTGGTGGGAGGCTTTCTGGTCACCAATCGGATGCTCTTGATGTTCAAGAAGAAAAAATAATGGGAATTAGCCTGATCAACATAGTCTACCTGGTTGCCTCGGTTTGCTTCATTCTCGGCCTTAAAGGGCTGGCCTCTCCCCGTACTGCACCTCGCGGTAATTTGATTGGTGCCTTCGGCATGCTTCTGGCGGTGGTGGCCACCCTACTGGACCAGCAAATCGTTACCTTTCAACTCATCATCATTGGCTTGGTGGTAGGAGGAGCCATAGGCACTTATCTGGCCCTCACCGTCGAGATGACCGCCATGCCCCAGATGGTTGCGGCTTTCAATGGTTTTGGCGGCGGCGCTTCCGCTTTGGTTGCCGCTACGGCCCTCCTAGCCCCAGGAGCGTTGACCAACGTACCGCCAACCCAACTTTACGTGGCCACTGCAGCCAGTGGTCTCATTGGTGCTGCTACTTTTACCGGTAGTATGGTGGCCTGGGGAAAATTGCAGGGAGTCCTCCGCTGGCAGCCCAAAAGCGATTCCTTACAAAAAACTATCAACGGAACCTTGTTCCTGGCAGCCATGGCATTGGGAGCACTTGTAGTAATAAACCCTACGGGTTTTTGGGCCTATTGTTTGCTAGTGGCTGTGGCCTCGATTCTCGGGGTAATGCTCACTGTACCGATCGGTGGTGCAGACATGCCGGTGGTAATTGCTTTGCTCAATTCTTACTCTGGGCTGGCAGCCTGCGCTACTGGTTTTGTCCTCGGCAACAACGTGCTGATCATCGCTGGCTCTCTGGTCGGTGCCTCAGGACTGATCCTGACCAGTATCATGTGTAAAGCCATGAACAGGTCTTTGGCTCACGTGTTATTCGGCACTCTTGGACCCACTGCAGAAACCGCCACTGCTGATGAGGTATACGGAGGCAAAGTCAAGAGCGCCAGCCCTGAAGAAGCGGCCATGATCTTCGAAACGGCACGTTTAATAATCATTGTGCCAGGATATGGCATGGCCGTAGCCCAGGCACAGCACTCGGTCCGGGATTTGGCCAACCTTCTTCAGGAAAAAGGGGCAGAGGTTCGCTATGCAATTCACCCGGTGGCAGGACGCATGCCAGGCCACATGAACGTGCTGCTAGCAGAAGCCGACGTCCCTTACGATCAGCTTTTTGCCTTGGAAGATATTAACGATACTTTTCCCGAGGCTGATGTGGCTTTGGTAATCGGCGCCAATGACGTGGTCAACCCTTCTGCGAGGGAGGATACAACCAGCCCTATTTACGGCATGCCCATTCTGGATGTAGACAAGTCTCAAACGGTGATGATCATCAAGCGGAGTTTGAGCCCTGGATTTGCGGGTATTCCTAATCCACTCTTCGCCGCCCCCAATGCTCTCATGCTTTACGGCGACGGCAAGGAAATGGTGAGAGAACTCATCGCGGCCTTGCGAGAGCAATAATCCCCATCCCTCAATAGCTAACTTTACTGTAGAGGCCCGAAAGGCAACTCAAAGCCCACCTGTGGACTGGCTGGTTATCTTCGGTCAGTTCGATTACTTTTCTGAAATAGCTCTCCGCAGCCCAAGGGTTCTTGAATCCCTCCCAGAGCAAATGCCCTTTGAGATAGAGGGCGTCAGGAAAATTAGGTGCCTTATGGAGCAAATCATTCACTGAAGCAAAAGCCTTGTCAAAATTTCTCTGCCTTTTTAGTAATCTGATCTTGTTCATCTCTCCAACAAGCCAAGCTTGTTGTGCGGTATCTTCACGGCTCCAGCCACAAAGACAGCTGGCGACGTCATCGGTGGATCTACTGGTGATTAGACAAAAACCGAAAGGGCCGAGGAAAGATGCAACTAAATTCCAATAGAATGGCCAGATAAAACCAAAAAAATACCACAGGATGTGTGAACCCAAAAATATCCACAAAAAATATCTGAAGAAAGTACTCATTCTAAGTCTCTTAAATTGCAGGACTTCCAACACTGCA
>JASFKF010000358.1:0-3498 GCA_050118775.1 Syntrophobacterales bacterium | reverse complement strand
AGGTAGTCAATAGGTCTCTGGTAGCGATCAGTAGGCGGCGTCATTAAATTCTTCCAAGAACTAATCGAGAATGATCCACTAGAAGCCGAAAAAAGGTTTTTTATGTCACTTTTGTCATAATAAAAGAGCAGGTAGTGGAAGTCAAGAAATTAACCTCCTGTGGGAGCGGCTTTCTCATTTATCATTGCGCATTTATCATTGCGCATTTATCATTACGCATCGCAAATGATTTTGCTTATGTCGATCTAATTAAATTCGCAATCCGAAATTCGAAATTCGCAATTGCAAAGACAATGGATATTTAGAGAGAAACCGTTGATAGTACTCGGCATAGAGAGTTCCTGTGATGAGACCGCTGCGGCATTAGTGGAAGACGGGTGGCGCATTCTTTCCAGTGTGGTTTCCTCTCAAGTTGCAATCCATCGACCCTATGGCGGTGTGGTCCCAGAGCTGGCCTCCAGACAGCACGTCAAAGTAATCATCCCGGTGATTTCAGAAGCCCTGCAAAGGGCAGATTTGCAGATGTCCGCGGTAGATGGCATCGCTGTTACCCAGGGACCAGGACTGGTGGGATCACTCCTAGTAGGCATTGGGGTGGCCAAAGGTTTGGCCTATGCTACCGGTAAACCGCTGGTTGCAGTGAACCATCTGGAGGGTCACATTCAGGCCGCTTTTATGCAGGACTTGGATCCTTCCTTTCCTGTTGTTGCCCTAGTGGTTTCCGGAGGGCACACCAACCTTTATCTTGTTGAGGATTATGGTAGTATTGATTTGCTGGGGCGGACCAGGGATGATGCTGCTGGGGAGGCCTTTGACAAGGTGGCCAAATTTCTGGACCTTGGTTATCCTGGTGGGGTGGTTATCGATAATCTTGCTCGCCAAGGAAATCCTCAAGCCATTCCTTTTCCACGAGCTTATTTGGAAAAGGACTCCCTGGATTTCAGTTTTAGTGGAATCAAAACCGCAGTGGTCAATTATGTGCGCAAGTATGTGGATAATAGCCAGCCAAGTGAAGCTGCCAAGCATGGATTTAGCGGTGTTTCACTAAAGGAGCTCCCGCTGCCGGTTGCCGATATCGTGGCAAGCTTCCAGGAGGCGGTGGTTGAGGTTTTGGTGGAAAAGACTTACACTGCGGCGAGAAGATTTAAGGTGGGTCAACTGGTGGTAGCTGGTGGAGTAGCGGCCAACAGCCGTCTACGCCAGCGACTACTGGAAGAGGCGGCTGGTCTAGGGCTTGCCTTGAATTTACCAGAGCCGGAGCTGTGTACTGACAATGCAGCCATGATAGCTGCTGCCGGTTTTCATAAGCTCAAGCAAAAGACCGGTCCCTGGGACCTGAATTTCGACGCAATTTCTCGCTGGCCAGATAAAGCAGCAGGCAGCTAGCAGCAAACAGCCGGCAGATTCATTCCTTTCCTATTGCTTGTATTGCGAAATTGCCGAAGCGTCACTATATGGTATCTGTATCAGGTAGCCGAACTGTCGGTGGATAGCTGACCGGCCCAAAGATCTCGCCAGACATTCTGAGAAATAAGGTAGGAGAAAAAAATGACGGTCGAGATGGATGGCAAAATACTCTTAACCGGAGCTACCGGGTTCGTGGGGGGACGTTTGCTCCATGCCCTCACAGCACATGGGATGAATGTGCGGTGCCTCGTACGCTCGCCTGAAAAACTCAGGGGTAGTCTCTTTGCAGAGGAAGAGATAGAAATAGCCAAGGGCGATCTGCTCCAAGGGGAGACTTTGGATCCGACCCTCGAGGGGATTGAGGTGGCCTATTATCTGGTTCATTCCATGGGCGGTCGCACCATTGGTGAAAACAAAATCTTTGCAGAGCGAGACCGAGTTGCGGCGAAAAATTTCACCCGTGCCGCGGACAAGGCCGGAGTGAGCCGTGTCATTTACCTGGGCGGCCTTGGTGAGACCGGCGATCAACTCTCCAAACACCTAGCCAGCCGGCAAGAGGTGGGCGAGATACTGTCCTCAGGTCGAGTGCAAGCTACCGAACTCCGGGCGCCTAACATTATGGGAGCAGGCGGAGCGCCCTTTGAGATGCTTCGCTATTTGGTTGAACGACTGCCGGTAATGGTTTGTCCCAAATGGATCGAAACACGCTGTCAACCCATCGACATTCGAGACATGATAAACTATCTTCTCGGTTGTCTTCGGGAACCTGCCACTGCTGGGCTCTCCTTCGATGTGGGAGGGCCTGATATTGTCACCTATCGTCAGATGATGGAACTCTATGCCAAGGTTCGCGGTCTCAAGCGGCTGATTATAACCGTGCCGGTGTTGACACCTAAGCTTTCCACCTATTGGGTGAACATGGTGACGCCGGTTCCTTCAGGTGTTGTCAATCCCCTGGTGGAAGGGTTGAAAAACGAGGTAATATGCAGGGAAAACCGAATCCGCGAACTCATTCCCATGAAGCTCACCACTCTCGAGCAGTCAATCTGTATTGCCTTGCAAGAGGTGGAAAAAGGCCCAGGAAAGCTAATCTCCCAACAGGCCTGTTTACTAAAATAAAAATCCGGTTCCTAAGAACCGGATTTTGACTGATGTAGGCAAAGAGCATAGAAATATATATTTTAAACAATCTCTATGCTCCATGCCCCGTGCCCTATGCTCTATCCATTGTGGTAACCTTTGCCACAAAAAGGACTTGCTGCCAGAGCCGGTATATTGCACTCTAGATGTCTGCGGGCATTATCCTTCATGGAACGCCACATAATGTAGTCGTCCTCTTCGGGCCAAATCTCTATGCCAGGACCAGCCCAACCAGATTCCATCATTTCTTTCTCTTTATGGTCTTTGTGATCTTTCATTTATATTCCTCCCGAATGTTGCTATTCAAGGTTAATTGTCGAATTTGAAATTTACCCTTTAAATGGATGTTCTACCTTTAAATGTTCATCTTCAACTAGGAAATTTTCCTTGTGGATTCCAAGTTCATCCAAAATTAATTCCTCTACAAGAGCCCAGACCTCCGGATCAGCATCCATCATACTGTGAGGCGTTGAAAAAAGCCTTCTTTGCCAGGGCTGAGCCGTCATGTCAACTTCCTTGTCAGAATAATCAAATTCAATGTTGGCTACTATACTGGTTGCCTCTGGATCTATAGCCATAATTTCATCCTCACCACTAAAGATCCAATCATTGCTTTGATAAATATTAACTGCTTTTGAGACATTGGAAGGTATTAGATGGTCGCTGAAACCCACACTATCCACCTGAACAGTCAAGAGAACAGGAATATCTATTTTCTCCAAGGCCTCAGAAAGCTTTACTACCGCTGAACCACCGAGGCTTTGTCCGTAAAGAATAAGACGAGCAGAAGCGCGCTCCTGTGAATCAAGAATATCGTCTTCGTTCCGATCGAGAGCTTTGTGTATAAATTCCATGGCCAAGTCGCGCCTTCTGTTCTGAAAAGTCTCAATCTCTGCCTTTTCTAGATTCATTTCATCAAGCTTGACTGCCAATTGTCTCACCCCGCGAGAG
>JASFKF010000357.1:0-3508 GCA_050118775.1 Syntrophobacterales bacterium | reverse complement strand
TGACCTCACAGCCCCAGGCCCTGAGAAAGCGGAGGGCGAGGTGGCCCAGGCCGCCGATGCCCACAACACCCACTCGGTCAGTGGGCTGAATGTTGTTCTGGATAATGGGATTGAAAACCGTAATCCCACCGCAAAAAAGAGGCCCGGCGGTTTTAAGGTTGATACCCTCTGGTAGTGGGATTATCCAGCCCTGATGTGCTCTTACCTTGTTGGCGAAACCGCCGTGGCGGCCAACAATTACTCCTTCAGCAGAGGGACAAAGATTATGATTGCCTGACATGCACTCCTTGCAAGTCATACATGACTTGGAAAACCATCCGAGGCCAACTGTTTGGCCAGGCTTGAGATGAGTAATCCCTTCACCAATGGTGGCAATTTTCCCGACGATCTCATGGCCTGGCACGAATGGGTATTGAGTCATTTGCCAATCGTTGTCCAACATGCTCAAGTCGCTATGGCAAATTCCGCAAGAACTAATGTCGATTTCAACTTGATCGGTTTCAAGCTCTCCGGGATCGTACTCAAAAGGCTCGAGAATTCCACCAACTTTTTGGGCTGCGTATGCTTTTATTGCCATCATCTTTTCTCCCTAAATTTTTTGCTCGATTTGTCTAGACTATAGGCCAAGTTGTGTGGTTTTGACTTTATCTTCACCACATCCAAGTGACTTTTTGTCTCAACTCAATGAGTAAAATTAAGTCTTCTCTGTGCCCAATGCAATCGTGAGGTATTAATAGGTTGGATTTGTTAATTTTCTTTGGGATGCATGGTTGAGGGCTTAGGGTACATATGTTGCAATTAAGCAGTAGTGAGAAAATATATTGAGCTCTGGTTCTAAAGAAGACAAAGTCCATTCATCGCTCTACTAGAGCCAGGAGGGCTCTTTACCTTGTAAGGGCAGGGGTATTTACACCTCATGAACGTATCATTTTGGATAAAAAAATGAATGAAAAACCATACAATTATCCAGCAATCCAAGCCCGGTACCCGGTTACTTTGTTGACCGCAGAAGGGCATGTGCATGGAGAAACCCGGCTAATCAATAACCGTGGAGCACTTATTCGCTGCCACCAACCTCCAAGACTGCATGAGGCTGCCACTATAAGTATAGATATTTCGGCAAATGAGACTCTGCTGATAGAGGCGGAGGTGGTCCGATTGGAATTTTATGAACCAGACAATAATGACGTTGTTGCCCCGCGGGGGATGGTGGTGCGCTTTACCAATTCGTCAACCATTGGTCGTAAGCGCTTGCGCAATTTAATTGCCAAACACTACCAGCATAAGGTTAATCGCTTGGCAAGGAAGAACTGAATTTCATTTGGGCCTTCGAGCAATGCTGGCTGCTACTTCAGCCTTGTTTCAATCCTGCCAGGACAAAAAAAAGGAAAAATCCAAGTAAACCGCTCGAAAGAATTATAGCGAGCATTTTAAGCACTCCCTGCACCAGACGACAAATCTTGTCTTTCTGTTACTCCAGCCTAGATACCAGCCATCAGTCATGAACCATTGTTCGCAATAAGGGCAATAGGAAAGCATGATTTGTCCTCCCTGATCCAGCTATCGATTGATTGATGAAAAGATGGCACTATTTGGTTTCGCCCTCCTGAATATCGGGTGGTTCCATAAGCAGAAGTAATGCCAGGTTTTATGCTGGTCAAAATTATCTGTATTTTTAATTGGTTAGGGGATTGCAGGACTGTTTTATCTTCTTGGTGAAAAAGCCAAACGTGGTGAGAAGGCCAAGTGTTACTTGGCTAATGGGCCAAGGAAAAAAAGGGGGGAATGGACTTGTCTCTTCCAGCTAGTAAACAAGGCCCTCCCCCTTTCGCAACAAAACAGGAGTTCGCCACTTTCTAGTTGCTATCTTCTGCCAGGTTCGTCTCTCCAAAATCTATAGCGCAAGACCTTATATCCATTTCTAATTTGAATATCTTCCAGGAATAATTTTTCTTGGACGCTGACCTCAAAACACAATTGAGCGTTGGCCTTGTGAAGTTGCTCTGAAAGCGGTAAATCACGAGCCACTTCAATGGTGTAATAATTGGAGTCTTGGTTTTCAGCTACCATATTAAACTTCCCTCCTCAGGTGGAGAAAAAAGATTGAGCGAAAAAGATCTACGTAATATTAGTCTACCAAACACTCAATTTGTTTCGCCATCAAAATAAAATAAGCATTTCTTGGCCCGGATGTTTCATGAATCCGCCTTAAGCAGACCGCGGATATGGCCGTCTTTTCGTGTGTCCCCAGATGCGAGTCCCGGCGTGGTGAGTTTTTCCTATTTACATGAATAGGCTGAGTGGTTATGATGTCATCGCTTAGATGTTCGGGCGTAAAAAAAAAGCAAACCGAGGAGGGTGAGCAATGGCCAGAACAAAGCAGAAAAACAAGACGGATAAAAAAAGGATTACCTTCAAGTTGGAGGCCGCCGAAGCCAAACAGGCTATCTTGGTGGGAGATTTCAACAGTTGGGATGAAAGAAAGCACGTCATGAAAAGGGACAATAAAGGAAGGTGGACCAAGATTGTGACTCTTGCCCCCGGAAGGTACGAGTACAAGTTTCTAATTGACGGGCAATGGCACAATGATCCCGGCAATGATCAGATGGTCCCTAACACCTTCGGGACCCATAACAACATATTGAAGGTGTAAAACTCTAGAAGCAACACATTAGGCTGGTGAAATAACCTGTGCTGGCCTTTGCCCGCAGTAATGGGGGTGCCAAAGGAAAACAACTAGTACACTATTGGAAAACTGAAGCTAAGAGAACGGTAACTCTTCTTTAGAATAGATGACGCGGTTTGTTTGGCTGCGAGCTTTTTTTCTCGTCTAGTGCGGTTGGAATTCGCCCTCTTGATACATTTCGACAGTTTCTCTCTGCAGCAGCGGGCTAAATAGTTCTCTTTTGACCCGATCTCTTGTTTTCGAGTCCGGTATCGGTCTAAACCACGCCGTCCCAAAGGTAAACACTCTATTTACATTAGCAGGATTGTCTTCCAAGCACTTCTCGCAGGGTGGCACTGCTCCGTCTTCTACCAATGTTCTATCAACCCGAACCGCGGGAGTAACTATTCCGTGTTCCAGGGAAAAGCCCATTCCAGCCATGCAACCGCAGTCAAAAAACCACCAAGCTACACCTACTAAGCGCGCTTCTGGATAATTGTTTTGAATCCAATCGCTGGCAGACTCCAGCAATAGCTTTTGTCTTTCAGTTAGTTTCATCACCTCAATTTTTCCTGGCCGACATTCCATTGTCTTCTTAGATCATCCAATGCGTTCCTCTTTAATAACGAGGTGTAAATCCACTATTCAGCAATAAACATGCCAAGGCGGAGTTCAATTACTTTCCATCCATAAATAGTCCTTTTCAAAAATTGCCCTATCAATCTGCGAAAGTTTTATTACGCCCTACGTTAGTGCATTTTCGTCCAGTCTCTTGATTCTCTTGATCCTACGGAAAATTGCCAATTTATTGACTAGAAACTACAGCTATTGTCCTAGTTAGGT
>JASFKF010000356.1:0-3511 GCA_050118775.1 Syntrophobacterales bacterium | reverse complement strand
GCCGAGGGCGATCAATTTTTCGAGGACGAGAACTGCCTGAGGAGCGCCGAGAACCGGTCCAGCTAAGGTCAAAGAACGGTCGCTGTGGATAATCTCTTGCAGGCGAGCGTTATATATTGTTCGCACGCTGGTGGCAATAGGGGTTGCCAGGCGACAAAATCTCTGTCGATCTGCTTCGGTGCTGACCAGAATTGCCACCGGTTCGCAGACCTCTTCCATGGAACCCTTGCGAGGTTCGATTAGCACCTTGTCATCTTCAAGTGTCATGAGCCGTGACTTAAAAGTTGTTGGTCAGATGGGGATTTATTTACCACAAAGAACACTAAGAGCACAAAGTATTAAGAGATAAAGCTCTTTCCCCTTTGTGCACTTTGTGATCTTTGTGGTTCAGTACTATTTCGATGGGGCTAGAAAAAGGAAAAGCGGAACAGGCTGCCGTCTGCTGGACGGCATCTTGCTGTTCCGCTTAGGATAAGGACTCTTGAATCTTCGCCAGAATTTTGGCAGCTAGCTCTTAAATCAAAGCTGAGAAAGTCATAAAACCGCTTACTTGACCATTGCTTTGAGCTTGCTCCCAGCCTTGAATTTGACTACCTTGGTAGCCTTGATCTTGATCTTTTTGCCGGTTTGGGGATTTCTTCCCTCACGAGCAGCCCGCTTGGCAACACTGAAGGTGCCAAAGCCCACAAGGGTGACCTTGTCCCCTTTCTTCAGGGCACCGCTTACTCCCTTCAGAAAGCCGGTCAAAGCCTTTTCTGCAGCAGCTTTGGTGATGCCAGCACTGCTTGCCATTTGCGCAACAAGATCTGCCTTGGTCATAGAATCCTCCTCTTTTGTTCAAAAAGTCTTTGGAAGTCCCATCCCCCATGTCCGATAAACCCGCTTCTGTTGCGGCTGGACAGAGGGATCCTCCGTAGAACTGCATGAATAGGGGCATTATACATAAGTTGATTTCAAAGGCAAGGAAATATTTAAAAAAAGTGAATTTCCCAGAAAAAAAACTAATAAAGAGCCTAAGTATGGTCTCGATAAAGGACAAGTGAGACCATATATGTGGGTTTAGAATTACTAAAGTGTATTGATCTTGTGGTTGATTTGTATGATGGAGTTGATCACAGTGTTAACCCTCCATGGCCCACTTGATGTTCATCTCGATACCGTTTATTTCGAGGAAGATTTTAAGGATTCGGGCAGTAGCACCCCAGATCCGGTAGTTCTCATAGGAGATGAAGTAAGCCTCGAAAGGTTGGTCACCTGCATGGTAGGACCGTCGGGACCAGTGGTGATCATTTGCCAGAAAATGCAAAGGGACTGTCAAAATCTCCGCTACCTCTCTGCCATTGGGCTGAAAACCATAAGGATAGGGAATGAGACCTACGAAGGTGTGCACTTGGAAGCCTGTGGTGACTGTGGCAATGGGGTCCAGCGCTCCTAGGATCTCCACATCTTCTGGTTTTAGACCGATTTCTTCCTGGGCCTCTCTCAGGGCAGTGGCCAGGAGGTTCTCATCATGGGAATCTTGCACTCCACCCGGAAAAGAAATCTGGCCTTTGTGGACCTTGACCGTCTGAGTCCTCTTTGTGAAAAGGACGTGCAACTCATTGTCTTTTAAGAGCAAGGGGAAAAGTACCGCAGCAACCGTCAGGTTTTTTGAAACTGCAGATGCTTGGGGTTCAGTATCCAGGTTGTTGCGTATTCTCTCCAACTTCATAAGCATAAGGAATTGTAAACCATAAGAACCCACCTCGCAAGAGATTGTAGATTTAAGATTTCAGATTAGAGATTGATTCGAATTGGATTTGAGATGTGGGATACTTAGAGAGATGTTGAATCTCACATCACATATCCCACATCTGAATGGAATCATATAAGATGATAAGACAAGCAGGTAATTAGGCAGGTTACGATGAGCTGAGTTCCAGCATTACCTTCTGGTTGCCACCGTTGTTCTTGGCGAGGTAGAGCGCTTGGTCGGCTTCCCTGATCATATTATCCAGGTCTTGTTCCAGATTTTTGCTGGTGTTTTTCATTTTAGCTATGCCTATGCTCAGGCTTGTGGGAATGAGGTTTTTTTCGTTATATTCTTTGCAAAATCTCTCTGCCACCATTATAGCCTGTTGCGGGTTGGCGTGGAGTACAGTGACAGCAAACTCGTCACCGCCATAGCGGTAGCCCGAATCCACATTGTTGCGAATGTTGCGTGATATTATCTCAGCCAGTTCTTTGAGTAGCCTGTCTCCCTGTTGGTGACCGTATTTGTCGTTATAAATCTTGAAGTTGTCAATATCGATTAGGAGTAAGTAAAGATCGTAATGCTGTCGGGAAGCACGAATAGCCTCATTTCTTAAGTTCTCATCCAGGTATCTGCGATTGTATAGTCCCGTGAGGGCGTCACAGGTTGAAAGCCGTCTCAACTCAGATCTCATGTTCCGTTCACGGACGATCCGTTTTATCTTTGCCTCGAACTCGTTGATATTTATCGGTTTAGAGATAAAGTCACTTGCTCCCAGGGCTATGATGTCGGTGTAGTTGTATTCTGTCTGGAACCCGGTGATGGCAATTACGTCCGTATCAATGTAATCAGCGGCAATCCTCTTGATCAAACCTATACCGTTCAGGCGGGGCATATTGATATCGGTAACCACTATGTCAAATTGCTCTTCCTCCATTTTCGCCAGAGCATCCATACCGTCAACTGCTGTTGCACTGGTAAGTCCCATGTCGCTAATCAATTCGTGGAGCAAGTCCCGCAAATCCCGATCGTCGTCCACGGAGAGCACAGATTGTCGAGCTCGATTTTCTCTATTCATGTTCCTCGTGAATATTTCAGCTTACAGTCGTCCTTAGTTAATTGTCTGTTGCATCGAGTGCATGGGGCATAGGGAAAAATTTGCATTTCGCAATTCGAAATTTTTTGGCCCTCTACCCGTACGTCTTCAAATGGATGTGGACAAATCAAGTATGAGATTTAAGAGAGGGTTTCTACCTTTCGTATATCCTTTTTCAAGTGTTCATGCAATCTTTAAAGAACAATAATAATGTCTCCTGCGTAACAACATCGTGTCTTTCTTAATCTGCTCACGTCTGATCAGTATCTCTCGCTTCCTTCCATAGTAAACGTCAGCCGGGGTTACATTGTTCAGCGCTTCATGGTGGCGATAGTTGTTGTAGTAGTCGACAAACTTTCCGATCTGATTTTCGAGTTCCGAAGGGCTGTGGTAATGCTCAAGCAACAACAAGTTTTTCATGGAACGGTGATAGCGCTCGATCTTGCCTTGTGTCATCGGGTGATAAGGCTTGCCACGAGTATGGTGGATCCCTTCTGCTTCTAGGTATTCTCTCAGAGCTTTGGACACATAGCAGGGACCGTTATCCGAAAGCAGCCGAGGGCGATGCCATAGGGTTGGATTCCCAATACCGGTGAAACCAATGGCCGCCTCAATCGTCTGTTTCACTTCCTCGGTGGACATACCGACACATAATTGCCAGGCCAGAATATATCGCGAATAAT
>JASFKF010000355.1:0-3512 GCA_050118775.1 Syntrophobacterales bacterium | reverse complement strand
CTTGCTGCCAAAGTATTGGAAAATAGAGCCCTTAGCGATGCCGATCCGGTCAACCATCCGGTTTATGCTGGCCTTGTCGTAGCCCCAACGGGAAAACTCCTCAATGGCAGCATCCAAAACCCTCTCCTGCTTTTCAGAGGGAAGTTTGGCAAAGGTTGGTTGCGCAAAAGTGGTATGTTCCATTTTGTTTGAATGGGGTTTCTTGTTGATGGACAGAAAAATGACCGGGTGGTCATCATAGGAAGTTCGAATATTCCTGTCAAGAATTTTCCATTCAGCCCCGGAGCTAGGCTCCACTAACTAACTATTTACAGTTGTCTCAAGGCCTGAATCAGAAAAGATTTGTTGCTTCTATGGGGAGGAAATAGTTAATGAGTTGCGCCTGACTCCTTTTTCTGGATCCCCGCCTACGCGGGGATGACGGGCAATCGCACACTATCGTCATTACCGAACAAGCGGGAATCTAGGGTATAAACAAATCTTTACCGAGAATTTTTTGGGCATAATTACCCAAAATATGATATTTTAACCGCTTGATTTATTTGCTTAAAGTATGTTGAACAGTCTCCAATTACAAAAATCTCAAATATCGAGTGTACATTGCCTTTAAGCCACAACCGACGGAAGCAGGAATGATTCAACAAAGCAAAGGTCCCGAATCTCTTCAAACAATGGAGAGATTTTTCGCTCTCATTGACTCGGGCACTCTTTTTGCCAGCGAGAAGTCCTTTTTTTTCAAAAAACTTCGGGAAGAGGTACGTTCAGCTATTTCCTATCTGCTCTTCTGGGGGCGCCCTTTTTTGGAAATTGCCAGGGGATTGGACTGGCCCTACGAAGGCTTGAGAAAAAGGTATGACATCTTTCGAAAAATAGCCGAGAGAGAAGACAAAAACCATCTGCGCCATCAAGCCCTTTTTTTTCTTGCTTTTTTACCTTTTCCCAATCAGTGGTCCTGGTTGTTTAAGGTTGAAAAACTGTACCCGGATGATGGGGAAGTCAAAGCTTTCTTGGCTGATGAAAGGAAAAAGGGATCCGAAAGGCTGCAAAAAAAAACGCAGAAAAAATACAAGGTACGACACTTCTGTCAGGTTTTAAAGGCTCCAGAAAGAGAAAACGAAAAGGGAGTTCTTCGAATTTTTTCAATTCCTTATCTCTTCGACAGCCTAGAGCATCTTCGCCGACTCAGCCGCAGATACATTCTCATCGTGGAACCTCCCTGGGGAGTCGTTTTTCGCCATACTTGGTTGCGAAAATTCTCTGTCTTGGAAGATCCTTCTGTCTTCGGGGTCAACTCTACAGAGGACATTAATTTTCTGAGCAGCCAATCACAGATCGTACCTTTCGGCCTGGCTCACGGAGATTATATGTCCGAGAGGTTTGAAGTGAAATCGTCTCCCGTTAAGGAATTCGACATCGTTTTTAATGCCACTTTCGACGAAATGAAGCGCAAGAGACACGCACTGATGTTAGAGTTGCTCAATCATCACCTCCTTAAAGACGCGCGAGCCCTTTTTTTGGGAAGGGGGCAAAAAGCAAAGGTTGATCACTTTAGAAAACAGGTCCGACGGGCAGGACTCCAGGGTCGGGTTACCGTCATGGCAAATTTACTCAGGGAAAATGTGCCGACACAGCTCAGTCGATGCAAAGTGGGTGTTCACTTATCGCTCAATGAAAACGGCTGCCGAAGTATTTATGAATACTTTCGCTCTGATTTGCCATGCGTGGTATCATCTTCCATGGCCGGGACAAACCTGGGTATTTTCAGTCCTCAGACAGGAATGGCAGTCACTGACGAGGAGCTACCCACGGCAATTTCTTTTGCCCTAGATCATCTCGACCACTTTACGCCTCGTCGTTGGTTTTTGGAGAGTTCGGGGAGTTCTAATTCCTCCCGAAGACTCAATCAATTTTTAAGACAGCTCTTCCAGGAATTAGGATACCAATGGCGAACCGACATTGTACCCCTTATTAGTAGCGGCCCGGGGCGTTATGCCAATCCCGCAGATTATGAACTTTTCAGGGAGGAATTTGGCTGGATACATGATTGCCTGAGGCGTGGGGGCGAGCTGCCGATCCAAATTACTCTAGACTGATTCTGAGATGGTTGAAATTTCGAAATTCGAATTTCGAAATTCGAAATTAAATTGTGGAAGGGGGAAATCTATGATTATTGAACAAATTACCGTAGGCGACATGGAAGTATTCTGTTACGTCATTGCCTGTGAAGAAACACGAGAGGCAGCGGCGATTGATCCTGCCGGTGGTGAAGATGACATAGAAAAAATTATAGCCCTGCTGAGCGAAAAAAATCTTCACCTATCATATATCCTCAACACTCATGGCCACGCCGATCACACTTATGGAAACCAGTTGCTGGCCAGCCACACTGGTGCCAAGACAGTAATGCATGAACTGGACGACGATCTTTTTACTACCGAGGAGGCTCGAATGTGGGCCCAGGCTTTCGGGCTCGACCCTGCGCCGCCGGTGGATATCAGGATAACTGACAGTGATCGGCTCACCCTGGGCAAATTGACCATAGAGTTTATCCACACACCTGGTCACACTCCTGGAGCTGTTTGTCTGCTGGTAGAAAACAATCTTTTCACCGGTGATACTCTGTTTGTGGGGGCTGTGGGCCGCACTGACCTGCCGGGCGGTTCCATGGAAACACTGCTCAAATCCATCGAGGACAAGTTGCTCCCCCTTCCAGGAGACACAGTAATCTGGCCCGGACACGATTACGGGGACCAGCCCACCTCAACAATGGCAAGGGAGAAGGAGACCAATCCTTACATAACGGATTTCATTTTAAACAACTAGGTGAGATTCCACCACAAAGGACACGAACCCGCCCGCCTCGCCTGAGCCCGCTTCAGGCGGGCGATGGCGGGCGCGGTGATGGACGGGTGCAATCTACGATCATAAATCTGAAATGACATTGCTTTGCGCCCTTTTTGACCTTTGTGGTTTAGGAAGCAGGCTATTTGGCCTTTAGCTCTAACACCAGTTCAAGGTTCTTGCGAGCGGCCACATAGTCAGGTTTGAGCCTCAGGGCCTCGGTGTAATGGTCAATGGCCTCATCGAACTTTCCCTGGCTAGCCAGCACATTCGCTAGATTGTTATGAGCTTCTGCATAGTCAGGCTTGAGCCGCAGGGCCTCGGTGTAATGGTCAATGGCCTGGGCAAACTTCCCTTGACTTGCCAGTGCATTTGCCAGATTGTTGTGAGGTTCTGCCTGGTCAGGCTTGAGCCGCAGCACTTGTGCATAATGACCGGCGGCCTCATCGAATTTTCCCTGAGCTTCCAGCAGATTTCCCAGGTTGTTATGGGCCTCTGCTTGGTCGGGCTCGATCCTCAGAACCTCCCTATAATGACTGATAGCCTCCTGAAACCTCCCTTGACGGGCTAGTACATTTCCCAGGTTATAGTGTGCCGCTCCATGGTCGGGTTTGCTCCGCAGGGCCTCTGAATAATGATCGATGGCCTCAGCGAATTTTCCCTGGCTGGCC
>JASFKF010000354.1:0-3516 GCA_050118775.1 Syntrophobacterales bacterium | reverse complement strand
AGGAGGGACCGCCATGGCGAAGAAGAAGTTTGAGAGGACGAAGCCGCATATAAACGTAGGGACAATAGGTCACATAGATCATGGTAAGACGACATTGACGGCGGCGATAACCAAACATTTAGCCAAGAAGGGCATGGCGGAGTATGTTTCGTTTGACGAGATAGACAAGGCGCCGGAGGAGCGGGAGCGCGGCATCACTATAGCGACGGCGCACGTGGAGTATGAGACAGACAATCGGCATTATGCCCATGTGGATTGTCCTGGTCATGCGGACTACATCAAGAACATGATTACGGGTGCGGCGCAGATGGATGGGGCGATATTGGTGGTTGGCGCTGATGATGGACCGATGCCCCAGACCCGTGAGCACATACTTTTAGCCCGTCAGGTTGGAGTGCCGTACATAGTGGTATTTTTGAACAAGGTAGACATGGTGGATGATGAGGAGTTAATTGAGTTGGTTGAGTTGGAGTTACGGGAGTTATTGTCGAAGTATGAGTTTCCCGGTGACGACATACCGATCATTCAGGGCAGTGCGTTGAAGGCTTTGGAGAGTGACGATCATGAGAGTGAAGAGGCCAAGTGTATATTTGAGTTAATGGAAGCGGTGGACAAGTACATACCTGAGCCAGTGCGAGATGTAGACAAGCCGTTTTTGATGCCGATTGAGGATGTATTTAGCATATCTGGTCGAGGCACGGTGGTGACGGGTCGTTTAGAGCGTGGAGTGATCAAGGTAGGAGATGAGGTAGAGATAGTAGGAATAAGGCCGACGCACAAGACGGTATGTACTGGTGTGGAGATGTTTCGCAAGACCTTGGATGAGGGTCAGGCAGGAGACAACATAGGGGTATTGTTGCGTGGAGTGAAGCGAGATGAGGTTGAGCGTGGTCAGGTGGTAGCCAAGACTGGTTCGATTACCCCGCACCGGAAGTTTAAGGCTGAGGCTTACGTATTGAAGAAGGAGGAGGGTGGTCGTCACACGCCGTTTTTCAATGGATACAGGCCGCAGTTTTATTTTCGCACCACGGATGTTACGGGAGTGGTGACGTTACCTGAGGGGATAGAGATGGTGATGCCAGGTGACAACGTGTCGATGACCATAGAGTTGATCACCCCGATAGCGATGGAGAAGGAGTTACGCTTTGCCATTCGTGAGGGAGGTCGCACGGTGGGCGCTGGTGTCATCAGTGATATTATCGAGTAGATGTGAGATATGAGATTTGAGATGTGAGATTTTTGATTGGAAGTAGACCTCAGGTTGAATGACCCACATCTCAGATCGGCTTTTTTGAGAACGGAGTAGTTATGGCTAATCAAAAGATCCGTATACGATTGAAAGCATATGACCACAAGCTGCTGGATCAATCCACCAATGAGATTGTGGAGACTGCTAAGCGGACTGGTGCCAAGGTGGCGGGGCCTATACCGCTGCCCACCAAAATAAGAAAATTCTGCGTGCTCCGTTCTCCCCATGTGGACAAGAAATCTAGGGAGCAGTTTGAAATCCGCACCCATAAGAGGTTATTGGATATAGTTGAGCCGACCCAGCAGACGGTTGATGCCCTGATGAAGCTCGATCTGTCGGCAGGGGTGGATGTTGAGATAAAGCTCTAATCGCCTAGCGCAAAGCGCATAGCCTGAGAGTAACTAGTTATGGTTAGTACACTGATTGGCAAGAAATTGGGAATGTCCCAGCTGTTCTCTCCCGAGGGTGAGGCTACACCGGTTACGGTTATCCAGGTTGGACCATGCACGATCACTCAGATTAAGAGCGTCGAGAACGATGGCTACAACGCTCTGCAATTGGGATTTGGAGAGAAGAAGGCCCGGGGGACCACAAAACCACTGCTTGGCCACCTCAAGAGATGCGGCAAAGGTCCTTTTAAGGTGATTAAAGAGGTGAAAGTGGATGAGGTGGAGACCTTCGAGCTCGGGCAAGAGATCAGCGCGGACATCTTTCAGGTGGGCGAGTTGGTCCATGTCATGGGCAGGAGCAAGGGCAAAGGTTTCGCAGGCACAATCAAACGCTGGAACTTTTCTCGGGGGCCAATGAGCCACGGGGGTATGAACAAACGACCACCCGGATCAATTGGCTGCAGTGCTTCCCCCTCTCGGGTGATCAAAGGACGAAAAATGCCGGGCCAGATGGGTAACCGGAGGGTCACGGTCAAGGGGTTAAAGATAGTGGACGTTAGGCCAGAGGAAAATATCATTCTGGTCAAGGGTGCCGTTCCTGGAGCACGAAACGCAGTGGTTCTAATAATGAAAAGCGGTAAATTTTAGCCTATAGATGAAAGATCCGGGCTAGAAGGAAAGAGGCTGGTCATGCCGAAAGTGACCGTTTGTAATAGCAGAAACGAACAAGTGGGCGAAATTGAACTGAATGACGAGATCTTCAATGTCCCGATTAAGTCTCACCTGGTCCACGAGGTGGTCAACATGCAACTGGCCAAGCGGAGAACTGGGTCTGCCTCCACCAAAGGACGCTCGGAGGTGCGAGCCAGCGGTCGCAAGCCTTGGCGGCAGAAAGGGACGGGACGGGCCCGAGCGGGTACCAGGAGTTCTCCAATATGGCGTGGTGGTGGGGTAACCTTTGGTCCAAAGCCGAGAGATTTTACGCCCAAGGTGAACAAGAAGATCCGCAGGCAGGCTTTAAAGATCGCCTTGACCAGCAAGTGCAAAGAAAATCAGATGGTGGTGTTGGAGAGTTTCGATCTAGAGGAGATAAAAACCAGGGCTGTTGTCGATCTAATGCAAGTCTTTGAGATGGACAGCGTTTTGGTGGTGACTCCGGAGCGCAATGATCTTTTGGAAAAATCGGCTCGCAACGTGCCCCACACCAAGGTGCTGTGCTCTGATGGCCTCAATGTTTACGATATCCTCAAATACCGGAATCTCATGCTGATGAAAGATTCAGTGCCGAAGATCGAGGCTGCCTTACTCGGGAAAGACTCGCAGAGCGCATAGAGCGACGGGCATAGAGTAAAAGCCACATTTCGAATTTCGAATTTGGAATTTCGAAATAAAAAATCCGAAATCCGCAATTCGCAATCCGAAATAAATAGGTGATTTATGGAAGAACCTTACAAAATTATCCGACGACCGCTGATTACTGAAAAAAGTACGATTCAGAAGGAAATGCACAACCAGCTAGCCTTCGAGGTGGATCGTCGAGCCAACAAGATAGAGATCAAAAAGGCTGTGGAGAGGATTTTCAAGGTTCAGGTTGAAGATGTGCGAACCCAGAACTATCAGGGCAAACGTAAGCGTCTCGGCCGTAACATGGGCCGCAGAAGACACTGGAAGAAAGCTATAGTCACTCTTAAACCTGGACAAAAGATCGAGTTTTTTGAAGGCGTGTAGCGAAGAGGAAATTTATGGCAATAAAAACCGTAAAACCGACATCACCTGGGAGACGGTTCCAAACTTACTCCACCTTTGAGGAGATTACCCGTTCCAAGCCCGAGAAAAGCCTGCTGCGAGCTCACAAAAAATCTGGTGGCCGCAACAGCT
>JASFKF010000353.1:0-3517 GCA_050118775.1 Syntrophobacterales bacterium | reverse complement strand
ATTCCTCTGTCACGGCCTTTTGCTCCACGGCGGCAACCTCATGCAAATCTGCTTTCAAATCCTCTAAACGATCTTGCAAGGGCGGTGCCATAATTTCGTAGTTCCGTTGCGACAGAGCGCCACGGTTATACATCTCCTCCAGTTCCAACCGGGCTCGCCCCAGAGCGTAAATTTCACCTTTCTTTTCCTCGTAAGTCTCCAAGGTTGTGATGGGAATTAGACCTAGCTTTTTAAGCAAAGTCTTCATGCTCAAGCCCTGAACCAGCAAGGTGAATATCACTACCGCAAAAATTATGGTTATCATGAGCTGACGGAGGGGTAGATCCCTGGGAAGGCTAAGGGCGAGGACCATGCAGATGGCACCTCGAATGCCCCCCCAAAAGAGCACACCCTGCCAGCTTCCAGGTAAAACCTTATCCACCCTGCCGATAATAGGTGCTGTGACAAACACCGCGGCTGCCCGGCCACAGAGCATGGCAGCCACCGCCAACAATACTGCAACCCACAGTGGCGCAAAGTCGACTATTTTCACCTCGATACCAATCATGACGAAAAGCACAGAATTGACTAAAAAGGCGGAATATTCCCAGAAGTCTGAAACCGAGATTCTAGTAGTAGGCGACATGGCCAACTTTGTGGAGTAGTTACCAGTCATTATACCCGCCCCGATAACCGCAATAACCCCTGAGACATGCAGATGCTCGGCAAGTAGATAAGCACTGAAAGCAAGAATTGTGGTCAAGGTAATCTCGATGAGATGGTCATCCACCAAGCTCATTATTTTTGCCATGACCAGGCCGAGGAGAACTCCAATCCCTCCTCCCCCAACCACGCTTACTACAAATTGGCGCACCGCAGAGAGGATGTTAAAATCGCCTCCTTGAACCATTGCCACAATAACCCCAAAAAGCACTACCGCCACACCGTCATTGAAAAGGCTCTCGCCTTCTATAATTAAGCTAAGCCTTCGGGTGACCCCCAATTCCCTGAAAAGGGCCAGCACCGAAATAGGATCCGTAGCAGCTACTATGGTCCCAAAAAGTAGTGCATGGCCCCAGGATAAGTCGGGGCCACCTTGCCACAACCTAAATCCGAAATAGCTAATAATAGCAGTGACGGTGGCCGCCAGTAGCACTCCCGGCAAGGCCAAAATGGCAATGGATCGAGCACTTTTCTGCAGGTCAAGTATGTCTATATTAAATGCTGCTTCAAAAAGGAGGATGGGCAAAAAAATATGGAAGACCAATTCCGGGGTGAGAAGCATATGGGGAAGAAGATCGAGTGCCCCCATTACTATGCCCACGACTACCAAAGCTATGGTATATGGCAGCCGAATGTATTTGGTAAACATAGCGACGGCTGCTGCAATAATGAGCAACCACAATGCTTGCGATTCAATGCCTAGTTCCATGCGAACTTATTTCTGATCCGATGTTGATTAAAAAATAAAGGAGTCAGTAGCCAGAAGAACCAAGGGTGGAGTGAGGAGTCAGCTGCCTGTCAGCTCTGCAGCCGGTTTAGCCTGTTGGCCGTCAGCACCGAAAAAAACTCCACGTTCCCCGTTCCTACTTCCGCATTTTAATCCTCGTCTCGCCCGACCTCCAGTCTCGCCCGTCTCGCCGATCATTAGTGGTTCGTCGAAACGGCTGCCCCCTGGGAACTGCCCCATGCACCATGCTTGGTTCTGCTGGCTCCTGAATTCTTTACCGATCTGAGATTACTCGCCCGTGCTTACCGGCATTGCTGTCTCTTTCTTCCTCACCCGGCCGGTGACCCAGCCCACTATTATACCCAGGACGAATGTTCCCAGTATAATAATAGCCCGTGACGCCTGTGCACTCCAAAAGAGAAAGCGCACCTGTACTACCTCAGCATTTTGAATAATGAAAGTCGCAAACAGCAATCCCAACACCAAGAATACAATTCGCTTGGGAGTCATCGCCACCATCCTTTCCCTTGAGTGTTTTCAAAAGGACACAGATTTGCACAGATTCAATTGGTTTTGTATTTTCTGAAATTATCGAAAACCTTGCGTTTGATCTCCGGCACCGGACCAAAATTCAACAAAATTCCAACTTCTACATCTGTTGCCTTAAGATAGTTCAGTAATTGTGCCTCACTCTCAAAAGGCAATCCCCTGGTAGCTTTAATCTCCACTATTACTTTTTCATCCACCAATATATCGGCAAAATACTCACCTATAACTTTTCCGCCATAAGATACCTTTTATTGGCGATTGCGCAACGGCAGCAATGCCCTCTTTCTCAAACTCAACCATCATCGCATTCTCATAGATCTTCTCCAAAAAGCCATAGCCGAGTGTGTTATAGACTTTATAGAAAACACCAATGATTTTCTCAGCTAGGGCTTTATTCTTGACATCCTTAGAATCTGTGTGCATCTGTATCCCATTTGCTCGCGCCCCTAGTTCTTGCGACGCTTACTGTCTTCTGTTTTCTGTCTGCTGTCTGCTGTCTGCTGCCTCCTGCCCGCTGTCTGCTGCCTTCTCCTTCCCGGCTAACGCTTTCTCATAAAGGTCTAAATATTGGCGGGCGGATGACTTCCAGCTGAAGTCCATGGCCATGCCGTTTTGCATAATTTGCCGCCAGGTCTCTGGCTGTTTATAGAAAGCGAAAGCTTCCATGAGAGCATGCCAAAATGATTCGGGTTCGTATTTATCAAAGCGAAAGCCAACGCCCTGGCCCCGCACCGGGTTAAAAGGTTGAATGGTGTCGTACAAACCCCCTGTGGCCCGGACGATTGGTACGGTGCCATAGCGCAGACTGTAAATCTGATTCAGCCCGCATGGTTCATAGCGTGAGGGCATGAGAAACATATCTGCCCCTGCTTCGATTTTGTGGGCCAGCCTTTCATCGAACTTCAACTGCACTGAAACTTTCTCTGGGTAGCGGTCGGCCACATCGGTTAGCATTTTGTGGTACTTATCATCACCAATCCCCAGAATTACTAACCCTATATCCTGGGCTACCAGCTTATCAAGAACAACCGCTAAAAGATCAAAACCTTTCTGGTCGGCCAGTCTGGAGATAGCTCCAAGCAGGGGCCTGTTCATGAGTCTCTCCGGAAGCTGTACCTCCCGGAGCAGGTCCAGCTTGCACATGCTTTTGCCCTCGAGGTTTTGACGAGAATAGTTGGCAGCAATGTGAGGGTCGGTCTCCGGGTTCCATTTCTTGTAATCGGCGCCGTTTAGGATTCCAAATAATCTGCTCCGGTTTGCTTGGAGAACACCTTCCAAGCCTTGTCCGTAATCTTTGGTCTGGATTTCGTCGCTGTAGCGCGGACTGACTGTGGTTATAACATCCGCACAGACTATTGCTGCTTTTATGAAGTTGATCCCGCCCCAAAATTCCATGCCATCCATGGAGAAAAAATTGGCCGGCAAGCCGGTGAGTGAAAATAGCTCTGGAGCGAATTGCCCCTGATAGGCAATGTTATGAATAGTAAAGACGCTGGCAGTTTCAGCCCAGTATTCTTCGGTCCCATATAGTTGTTTCAG
>JASFKF010000352.1:0-3519 GCA_050118775.1 Syntrophobacterales bacterium | reverse complement strand
GGACCAATGTTGGGGCTATAGCCTGGTTGAGCTTCTAGTGGCCATGGCAATTACCCTCGTAGTTATGGCAGGAGTCTACAAGGTCTATGTGACCCAACAGGATTCCTATCTTGTTCAGGAGCAGGTCGCAGAGATGCAGCAAAACGGACGGACGGCAAAATACATAATGACCAGAGAAATCAGGATGGCCGGCTACGACCCCCTGCGCACCGGTAAATTTGGCTTTTTATCAGCCTACAATGACAGCATAAGATTTACCCTGGACATTACCGGCGAGGACGGGAATGTTACACCTATCGGTGATGATATCACCTATTCGGTCTCGGCTGCTAACCAATTGGAGAGAGATGACGGATCGGGCAAACGAGCCGTGGTAGAAAATGTGGAGGCCATTGGTTTTGCTTATGCTTTTGACGCTGACGACAATGGCACTATAGACACCAGCGGTGGTGGAAATATCATTTGGGCCATCGACTCGGATAATAGCGACGGAAATGATCAGTTGGACAAATACCTGGACACCGACGATGACGGCATTATCTCTGCAAGTGACAATCCGAACGGTGACGACTTGGCAACACCGGTAGCCCTCGACAGAATAAGGGCTGTGAGAATATGGATTCTTACCAGGACCGGAAATGAACAGAGGGATCACTCCGACACTTCAACTTATATTGTGGCTAATCAGAGGGTTCCCGCTAACGACCGCAATAGACGCCAACTGGTGATAACCACGGTTAAGTGTAGAAATATGGCGCTTTAGAAACAACAAAATCCCTTGGCCTCGCCTGGGATACGTTTAGAAGAAAGCTGCGGAGTTAATTGAAATGAAAGCCCCCCAGGGCAAAGCAAAATCCCCCTCGATCCCCCTTTACAAAAGGGGGAAGATTGCGAAATGGTTTCAAGAAGTTCCCCCCTTTTCTAAAGGGGCGTTAGGGGGGATTTTAAACCAAAGAGGCTATACCCTGGTAGAGGTCCTGGTTGCCCTGGGCATTTTGGGTTTTGGTCTCATGGCAGTGGCTACCATGCAGGTCACGGCCATAAAGACCAACTCCAAGGCCAGTGCTATGTCACAGGGGGTTACCCTGGCCCAGGCCAAGGTGGAAGAGTTGATGAACCTGTCGTATACAGCCCTGAACGATACAGACGGAGATGGAACCAACCAGGACCCAAATAACGACGGCATAGATGACAATGGTGGCAACTTCGGTTTGGATGCTACCGCGGATCCGGCGGACGAGTGCATCAACGACCCGGTATCAGATGGTTTCTGGCCAGATCCCTGGGATTGCACAGCGAGATATAGGTTGTTTTGGAACGTTGCGGTGGATGAACCTGCCACTAAGAGTAAGATCATCCGGGTCATCGTGATCTGGACTGAAAGGGGAAAGGATAAACGTATTTCCCTGGATTTTGTAAAGACGGATCTAAGTTAGGGGAAATCCCCCTCGATCCCCCTTTACAATAGGGGGACTATTGCTGAGTGGTTCCGACTATTTCCCCCCTTTTCTAAAGGGGGTTAGGGGGGATTTGAAGAATTGAGGAAAGCGGTCAGACACATGAACAATATCGTATCCAACCTTAAGAGCGAAAAAGGCTCTGCTTTGGTGCTCGCTCTGCTCATCCTGGTGTTATTAACTCTGATGGGCATCTCCGCCACCACCACCAGTACCGTGGGGGTGCAGATGGCGGGCAGCGAAAAATCCTACGAACTGGCCTTTTACTCAGCGGAGAGCGGCTGGCAAAGGGCTTTGAACTGGCTGGACGATCAATACCCCGGGGTTACTGATAACCTGGTTTGGGATGGGACAAATTTCAGTCCGGTTGTAGGTAGCCTCGAGGAAGCGACAACGCTTGGTATCCCTCTTGCAGCGGATAACAATACTCAATATTTCGTAAAGGTAGAATTCGCCGGAACAGGTCCGGTGCCGGGTTATGGTACCAACTTCAGAAGATTCAATTACCGGGTGAATTCTGTTGGGGTTGGACCGGGCAACGCCCAATCAGTAGTGGAAGTAACCGCAGGCAAAGTCTTCGATATGGGAGGCTATTAAGATGATTTTTATCAAGAAAAAATACATACTGCTTCCCTTTTTGCTGAGCCTCTTTTTCATCTTAGTTGTGGCCGACTGCGACAGCGTCCATGGGCAAGCCCTGGACAACTGTCCCTATCCGCCATTTTCTTCCACTGAGACCGGGAAACCCAATATTCTCATCATCCTGGACCATTCCGGATCCATGAACAGTTCTACTCCCAGTGGTGAGTCCCGCTGGAATATTGCCCGAGACGTCGTACCTCAAATAATTGATGCTTTTCCCAATGTTCGTTTTGGTTTGATGAGAATGGACGGCTCCAATTTCTCGGGAAATGACAACATAAGCCTAGAGAGCTCTTACGTCAGGCAAGGTGGCAAGCTGTTGAAACCCGTTGGCACCCCGGGAAGTGAGATAAAACAATATATTGCCGACTGGGGATCTGACGCTGGTCATCCTCAGACCTGGACAGTTCTGGCCGAAACCCTGGCCACAGCCGGCCAATACTTTGCCACTGTTGAGGTAGGGGGTTCCCACACGGGAAGCGATGACGCAGCCATTCTGACAGACGAAAATGGAAATTTTGTCAACGACGGCATTGAAACCGGCGATCTGATCTTCAATACCACCGATGGTTCCTACGGGAGCATAACCGCAGTCACTGTCACAACCATAACCGCCACCCTGGCCCACGGCATTGACAATGATTGGGACACTGACGACGGTTACACCACTGCCCAAAAAGCGGGTAAGGGCCCTACCGGCTTTGGAGCTTACAACAAGCCATACCACCCGGATCACAGCGAGAGCAGCTGTCATTACAGAACAGGAAACCTCAGGGTAGGGGACGAGCCCTGGATTGACAGAAGTGATACCATAGTCACACAGCCAGCGGGTTTCGAAAATTATGTTGCCATTAGAACGTATGAGGATAGATTCAATGACGAAGACAATACTGAGGCAGAACTGATCGATTTAAATCTTCCGGTGGCAGCAACAGTCTACGTGGCCTACCAAAGCGGTAAGACCATTCCTACCTGGCTCGAAAGCTACACCCAGACCAATAAAACTGTCACAACATCATGGGGCAGAACCTTAACAATTTATGAAAAGTTATTTGACGCCGGTACCGTCACCTTGGGGGGAAACCGCAATGGCAGTGGAGATGGGAACTACACCTACTTTGCCTACGTTTCTCTGCCCGGCGGCATCAACGACTGTATTGCCTCCAATACCAACGATGAGGGCAGATACCTGGATACAACCAGCCCCATAGAAAACAAATGTCAACAATCTTTCATTATCTTCATTACCGACGGTTTGCCCTGGTACGACAACGACTGGTCCGTGGTGACCGACGTCATTGGTGACTACGACAACGACGGGGAGAGCAGCGATCGCAAATATGCTGGTTCTTCGGGCGATGATGGTCAGACCACCTATCTCGATGATGTGGCGAAATACTTATACGAAAACGATATGCGT
>JASFKF010000351.1:0-3520 GCA_050118775.1 Syntrophobacterales bacterium | reverse complement strand
ACAGGTTTTTTGGCTGCAGAACCTATGGACTCTGGTCAGAAGAGCATTACCGGAAACAGGCAGAGCAAAGCCGACAGGCAAAGAGACTGAACCAGCGGCAGTGGCAAAACTTGGGGGTTTCGCTGCCGCAAGAGGTTGTTGACTTCCATCTAGACTACTGCCCCTACGTCGAATTGGAGGGAGATGTATCTGTGGGAGATGAATTTCTTCTGCAAACATTGACTAGAGTCGAGGCTATATCTGGACAACTGTTGCCGTGGCATGGCAAGTTTCATCAAGATTACTTCTCTGATTTGAGCTTTTTGCTGGCCTCCATTTCACTGGGTTTGCAGATGGCTGTTCAGCTTAAATTTGAAATTGTTCGTCACATTGTCACTACCGGCAATAAAGGAAGAGTTGATCAGATAGTGGACAAACTCGATGACTCCCTGGCAAATGTAATAGTCAGATAAGAGAAATAATTTACGTATTTTTACCCACTTTTTACCCGGTAAGTTTTGGGTAAAAAAAGAGGTCTTTAATAATGGCTAATGAGCTTCTAGAAGGCAGGGTCTGCTTGATTACTGGCTCTAGTCGGGGTATCGGTCTGGGAATTGCCCGGGTTTTTGCAAATAATGGGGCAATTGTCACTCTCCATGGTAGAGACAAGGCAACTCTGCGCCAGTCTTTGGCGAGCTTGCCGGAATCGACCAAGCATACCTATGTTGCCGCTGATCTGAACACCCTTGAAGGATCAAAGAAACTGGCCGAGAGATTAATCAGGCTACATGAAAAACTGGACGTACTGGTTCATAGTGCAGGGATTCTAGGTCCTAAAACTCCTCTGGCTACATATCCCCGGAAAGATTGGCATGAAGTCATCCAGGTCAATCTCACCGTCCCATTTCTTCTAACCCAGGAAGTCTTACCACTTCTTAGAAAAGGTGATCATCCCTCAGTAATATTTATCTCTAGTGGACTAGGTCGCGTGGGCCGTGCTGAGTGGGGAGCTTATGCGGTGAGCAAGTTCGGAGTGGAGGGATTGACTCAGGTGTGGGCTGATGAATTGCAGGGAGAAAACATAAGGGTAAATGCTGTAAATCCGGGAGGAACCCGCACCCGGATGAGGGCTGCAGCCTATCCAGAGGAAGATCCCATGATTCTGCCCACCCCGGAAGATATCGCCCCGGTTTTTGTCTGGCTGGCAAGGGCTGATACTGAAATGAATGGACAAAGTCTGGAAGCTAGGGACTGGATCGGGAGGGATCCAGCGAGTTAAGTGAGATTTTATCATGCTTAGACCATGTCCGCCAATTGTTCCGGCCCAAAATCCAGCCTTTTAAACAACTTCCTTTCAATCCCTTGGCAAATATTGAAATTCATCTGTACCAGTTGGCTGAGTCTGGAATCATTCCTACCGTAGCGATCTATGATGTCATGCATCCTCTCATCCAGGCTGACCACTGAGGTGTGTAAAACCCTTTTGTCTCCATAGTAGACAATTTCCTTTTCGGAATACACTCCATCGAGGGAGTAGCTCTTCAGCCAAATGTGCTCAGCCACGATGTCGGCGATTTCATCCAAGTGGTGTTTTAAACATATTTCTCTACCAAGAGCGGCGTGGTCCCCACCTGTTTGGAGACACTGGCTCTTAGCGATGTCGTGCAGCAAAGCTCCTGCTACTGCCTTATCTACCGAAATCTGCACTCCGGAAGTCACCAGGCCGTGGGAGATGGCCCTGACAACCTCCGCTACCACAATACTGTGCTCTCGAACGTTGTCCAACATCCCATATTGATCCATCAGATCATAACATTCTTTTACAGTGGGTATCACCGTACAACTTTCCTTTCCGGCATCATTTTACACATTATAATGCTGAGAAAAGATACAAGCAATGCCGTCCAGAAAACAGCTTGCACCCCCTCGCCAATGGATGTGCGGATGGCTGTGATAGCCTTAGTAGAAAGGGATTCTACAATTTCTGGACGCAGAAAATCCTGCAGATTTTGGGACAGTTGGGCCGCCATATCTGGGGGTATCTCCGAGCGCAGCGGAGAGTTCAGTAGGTTGCTGATGGATTTGTCAATGTAATGGGATACCAGAGCGCCGGAAAATCCAATTCCTATTGTTCCACCCAAGGTTCTGGCAAATTGTTGGGAAGAGGTGGCTATGCCCAAGTCCGTATCTTGTAAGCTGTTTTGTACCTTGAGTAGAGTCGAAACGGAAACAAATCCCATACCAACACCGATAGGACAAACTACTATACTAAAATAAAATAGACCAGTATGGGAGTTGAAGGTCAAGGTCAGAGCAATACTGACAAACATGAGCATTGCTCCCACCACACTAGAAACTTTCTCTCCAAGTCGGTTCACAAGCAGGCCGCATAACAATGCCCCGGCCGACCACCCCAAACTCAGGGGGACCATTACCAGTCCCAGCTCCGCGGCGGTTCTTCCCAATGTGCCCTGAATGAACAGGGGAAGGAAAGCCAGCAGGGAAAATATTGCAAAGCTGCTGAAAAAGGCAGCTCCGTTGGCTAGAGTAAAGCCGGGTGTCCGCAAGAAATGCAGGGGCAGGATCGGCTCGGAGGCCCTTTTTTCAGCGTACCAGAAAAGAGCGCCCGCAGAGACAGAAAGCACCACAAGGGCAATCAACCCTGGGGAGTACCAGGCATGAGCTTCACCCAAGAGGAGGAAGGCAAATAACAGGGCCAGGATAGAAGTAGTCAAGGCGAAACCGCCTAGGTAGTCAACAGCAGCGCCAGTCTTTTTCTGGCGCGATTCCTGAAAATATTTCAGGATAAAAAAAACTGCCAAACCACCGATGGGCAGGTTAATGTAGAAAACCCACGGCCAAGTTAGATAGGTGACAATAAAACCCCCCAAAATTGGACCCAGAACGGATGAGACCCCCCAGACGAAGCTGATAAGTCCCATCATCCGACCGCGCTCCTCTGGAGAAGATACTTCAGAGACCACGATGTAGGCGAGGGCGAAATTGCCACCCGCCCCAATTCCCTGTACGGCCCGCAAGAAAACAAGCAGCGGCATACTATCCACCATGCCCGCTAGTAAGGAGCCCATGAGAAAAGTTCCCACCGCAAAAACAAAGAGTTTTTTACTACTGTAAAGATCAGCTAATTTGCCGAACAAAGGCAAGGCAATGGTTCGAGTCAGCATGTAGGCTGAAAAAACCCAACTATAAAGCTCTAACCCCCCCAGGTCGGCAATGATGGTGGGCATTGCTGCCCCAATGATTAGAGCATCCAGGGCACCTAAGAAAACCGCCAGCAAGGCGGCGGTGAGAACCAGAACTCTGGTTTTTTTTGTTAGTATAATGGTCATAGCCAGGGCCTAAATTTTGAAAAGTCTTTGCAAAAAAGGTCGAAGGACCTAATATACCAGTTATGCTTTCAGCGGTCAGCTATGAGCTGTCGGCAAAAGAAAAATGTTAGAGTACCAACCAGAGTATGGACTTATAATTGGGGCCGGTTAATTTGTTTTTTTTAAGAGCTGATCGCTGACCGCTGAAAGCT
>JASFKF010000350.1:0-3555 GCA_050118775.1 Syntrophobacterales bacterium | reverse complement strand
CAGCACAAACACAAGAAACTGAAATCATCAGCGATAAGAAAGAAACATATGAACGCAATAATAGAAAAAAGAAATCGGAGGGCAATACAACCGTAAGAGATACTGTAGAGCCTTTTGAGTAAACTTTCCTTTATAAGCCTCCGCAAGGTTTTTTTCAGTGTGAAATACCGAAAAGTTGGAACTCTATGGAAATGTTTGGAATACACGGTTTCAGTCCCTATTCTCCTCGTGATAAGGATTATAGTAATACTTTGGTTCAAATAGGGAGGACCAGCTTTAAAGTGGACGTCTCCACTATCTCAAAAGAGCATAAAACTAAAATGTTGGAAGGCATGGAAAGAATGGGGGAAAAGTTGTTGGAGGAAAGAGTACGCGTAATTTGTGGAATTGAAGCGTGGGAAACGTTATTGGAAATTCAAGGCAATAAACCAAGAATGAGGCACTAATTTTGGTTACCTCACGATGGATATCTCGTAAATATTAATTTAGAGGCATCTCCAGAGCTCTATGAATCTGCGAACATCCAATTCGAAAGAATTGTCGAAAGTCTGAAGTTTTTTTGAATTCGTTCAATGAGACAGAAAATGAAGACAAAAAGATCATCCGTAGTTACCCTGTGTACTATTACACTTATGCTCATGGGAGCCTGGGGTGTATATCAATTGTGGTGGACAATACCAGGGATTCTAAAATCCCATGGACCAATCCTCGTTGGTAATATAATATATCTTGTCATAGGGACATTACATATAACTTTTTTTGCTATTGCGATTTTTATATTTCTGTTACGTAATTGGGCAAGAATAACCATAATAGTTCTATCTCTCTTTTCAATCTTGCTTCGTATTATAGCTTTTATGTATCAGCTTAATTTGAAGTTATACTTTCATGTTGACAAAAAATTTTTCTTATCTTCTGTATATTATATAGCTGTGTGGACTTCCCTCTATGTAGTCCTAATTCTCATTTTGAATCACAATCAAATAAAACAAGAATTTAGATAATCTATTTACAATTTTAAAATCCACTTACTCGGTTAAGCCAGTTTAGCCAGTTAGGCCCGTCTCTAATTCGCAATTCGAATTTCGCAATGCGCAATCCGAAATCTCATATCTCAAATCCCCAATCTGTCCTATACCTCTTACAATAAATGACAGCTCAGCGTAGTGACCCAATGACGGCGAAGCCGAATGACCAATGAGAAATGCGCAATGATAAATGACTTGCCCCATGCTTTATTCGCAACGGACCACGGATCCGCCTCAGGTGGAACAAAAAGCCCTCCTTCCCCAGATGACAGTCGTGCCTTCCTTGGCCCATAAATCAACAAATTACTGGTACACATATTGCAGAACGGAAATCTGGATCTTTTCGTGTCCATTTTTCTTTGGCAAACATCGCTAGAGTTTCAATCTATATTATGCTCATAAGCTTTCGGATTAATTTTAACTTTTGATCAGGTGGGTGGGACTGTTGGCAATCTCATAGGGGGAGGACTGCGATGAAAGGTACTAGGATATATTCATTGGTAGTGATTCTTCTGTATGTCTTTGTGCTCGTTCTGGCAGGCTGCAGCGGGAGCAGTTCAGACGGCGGAGGTTCGGCAACAGTAAACGGTAAAGTGGCAGATGGATATTTAAGCGGCGCTGATGTCTATGCTTACAGCGATGCTGACATGACCAACCAGATAGGCGCGGGCAGCACCGACTCCGAGGGGAATTTCTCCATGATCCTCAGTGTCTCTTCTGTACCTGATCCTGTCTATCTAAAGTCGGTTGGCGGGATCGACGTGGCAACCGGGATGCCCGCACCCACCATGCTTTTTGTGGCCAGTGGGTCTTCTAACAAATTCAACATCAGCCCCATTACAGATTCCCTCTACAAATATAGCCTAACTCTCGGGATTGATGGTGCCAGGCAGCACCTCACCGGACAACTCGGCATAACAAACACGGAACTTTATGACGATCCCGTGGTCAACACGGATCTAGATGGTGCTCTCAACAGCGTTCTTTCCTCTGGCACCATGGATGGTACCCTGGCGGATGGAGATTACATAGTTCATGCAATGTTTTTTGTGGGTAATCAGATCACTGCAGAACCGGCGGAGATGAATGTCACCATCTCGAATGGTGTGGTCAACGGGACCGAGGTGGGAAGCTCATCCGTTGTAACCGGAAAGGTTCAGGGAAGCAGCATTGTGCTTACCATAGTTGATGACCCTGTACCGGCAAATGTATCCCAGCTAGCAAGGATGGCTGGCGATATAGGCCTTATGGGGAGCGTAACGGGTGTTTTCACATACCTTGATATTGCTGCCGGAGGGACTGACCTTTACACTGGAATGTGTGTTGCCAATTTCGTGCCCGTAAATGGCTTAGATCCTACGGCGGTGGAAAATGTTATATCCAATATTTATGCTGGCCCGAAGCACATAATTCTTAGGGATATATTCGGTCCCGAATACAAACTTGGCTGGGGAGATCTCACCATCAAAGATGTAGATTTTGGGACGAACACCGTTACTGCTAGTGATGCCACGATCTGGTTTGACAATGGCTCGTGCGACGCCCCAGCTTGTGATCCCACACAAGTTACTTTGACATTCAATTTGGGTAGTTCAGAGATCCTTGAGACTTCTGGTGGAGATCGAACGAATTTGATACTTCTTGCGTTCGACTTCCCCGCACCAAGTACTGATATGCTCTTCTTACTGCAGCCTGTGGGAAATAGGAGGGGTATCTTTCTAGTGGTCGATGTAGGGTTCAATATTCTTGCAATCGGTGATTCTTACATGGCCACTGGTACGGGCCTTGCCCCGTCTCTGGACTCGACTACCGATTATGAAGTAGAGGTCGCCGTGGCTCACGCGGGGATGCTTGAACAGCTGAGGTCAGATTGGATCGGTACAGGGGTGAATATGATGCCATATTCTGACAGTTTCACCACACCAGACATGTCAGGCGGCACTGATTTCGACCTGAGTGGTGATCTGCTTAAAGTCTTCAACGGAAGCATCATAGCTTTCAAAAACGATGCCGACAACGGGCCGCTTAACGATACCTCAGACTTCATTAGACTCGTCGAGCTTTATGAAACAGGTGCTATACAGGGAGAGGATATTTTGGGCGGCCCCCTTAGCTTTTACCCTGCAACCTTCGTCGGGTTCGTGAAGAAACAGGGAGAAACTGCGCCCTCTGTCGCCGGCACACGCAACTTCCTGGCCCGAACTCTCTATAGCAAAGAGGTTCTCGTGGACAATGAGGATAATGCCTATAGAACCTCTTATATAACAGGCGATCTCACCATCTCTGGCTCGAGTGCAACGCTCAATTGGACCGAGGGTGGGGGTACTTCGGGGACCGCATCCTTAACGGTTGAGAATACGGATGGTCTTTACCACATGCACGGCACCCTCGACAGCAGCACTTACATTGACATCTTCTGGCCGTTAGGCGGCAAGAAGTCGGTTTACATCACTTCAGACAATGGAACTGGAGATTGGCTGATAACTGAAGCGGGCGAGGCTTACCTCACTCATTAGCTTGTAAACAA
>JASFKF010000349.1:0-3555 GCA_050118775.1 Syntrophobacterales bacterium | reverse complement strand
GAGCGTAGGTTCCACGTCCGACTCAGCGGCAACTTTCACCTGCCAACCCTGAACCGCTGTTTCAACCGCATGATTCTTTACCATTGATTGAAGATCCTCCGTAATGTTTACAGACTTTACAATTTTGACAGACCAATTTTGCAATTGTCCAGCGGGTCTCTAATCAATGCGGATACCAGAACTTGACCAGTCGCTTTTTCCCGTCCACCTTAAACAGGCAGATGACCCCGTATTTACCTTTCTCATCAAAGATGAAATTGGCTGCGAGGATTCCACTATAGTTTTCCAACCTTTCCACCTGTTCCTTACCGGTGGGGCTGATTATTTTAATCTTGCCCATGGCATTACCTATTTTTTTCTGGGAAGACAGATCAGCAAACTTCACCATAATGTGGTGGGTTTTACCTTGCGGGTCATTCATGTTCATACTTGCCAAGGTCATAACCTGAAATTCGGCCTGCACTCCCTCCACTATCTCCTGGTAAGTAAAGGTACCACCGGTTTGACCATGTTCCATGGAGCCTGACTTAGAAATATCACCGTGACTCCGATGGTCTGTTTCAGCCAGGGCAAAGGGTCCTGGGCTCAATGCAAGCAAGAGCGCGAGTACAACTAAAAATCTCCTCATTTTCATGTCCCACTCCATCTTTTCTCTCATTCAGATTTGTTGTTATTCTTCTAAATTCCAGCCTCTCCACAATCCGTATATGGCCGGAACCACTATAAGAGTAAGAATAGTGGCACTAACCATACCGCCAATCATGGGAGCTGCGATACGTTTCATAACTTCAGAACCGGTGCCGTGGCTCCACATTATGGGCATGAGCCCCGCCATAATGGCGACAACGGTCATCATCTTGGGCCTCACTCTCAGGGCCGCCCCTTCCTCTATGGCCTCGTAGAGGTGCTGGCGATTGAACTTCTCACCATATTTACTTTTGAACTTCTTGTATGACTGGTCCAGATATATGAGCATGACCACCCCGGTCTCGGCGGCGACTCCTGCTAGGGCAATGAAACCCACCCCAACCGCCACGCTCAGGTGGTAGCCAAGAAGGTACATGAGCCATAGCCCTCCGGTTAGAGAAAAGGGAACGCTAAGCATGACGATCAAACTCTCGCTTATGTTCTTGAAATTGAAGTAAAGCAAAAGAAAGATGATCAGTAAAGTCATGGGAACCACTACTATGAGACGTTTCTTGGCTCGCTGCAAGTACTCGTACTGACCGGACCAGACGATGCTGTAGCCCGACGGCAGTTTAAGCTTCTCATTCACTGCCTGCTGGGCCAGTTTGACGTAGGTCCCCACGTCTATCCCTTTGAGGTCAACGTAGATCCAGGCGTTCTTACGGGCATTCTCGCTCTTGATGCTCGGAGGACCTTTGACAATATTGATGTCGGCCAGCTGGGTGATGGGGACCTGAGCACCATTAGGAGTCGGTACCAGAATGCGCCGGAGTTTCTCGGGCGAATCTCGAAACTCTGATTTGTAGCGAAGGTTTACCGGGTACCTTTCCAAGCCTTCCACCGTTGTGGTGATATTCATGCCTCCAACGGCGGACATAATAATGTCCTGGACGTCACCCACAGTGAGGCCATAGCGTGCCGCCTCCTCCCGATTGATGCGATAGTCGAGGAAATTACCGCCGGTGACCCGCTCTGAATAGACGCTCAAGGTGTGAGGCACTTCCCGAATTATCGCCTCCACTTGCTCCCCAAGGTTGTTGAGAACCCGGAGGTCATCCCCCATGAGTTTGATACCCACGGGCGTTTTGATCCCGGTGGAAAGCATATCGATACGGGTTTTGATCGGCATGGTCCAGGCGTTGGTCAAGCCAGGAAATTGGATGGCGTCATTCAACTCTTCCACCAGCTTGTCCATGGTCATATCCGGTCGCCATTCTGACTCCGGCTTGAGGGTAATAGTGGTCTCGATCATGGAAAGGGGTGCAGGATCGGTGGCGGTTTCGGCGCGACCGACCTTGCCGAAGACGTGGTGCACCTCAGGGAATTCGGCGATAATGCGGTCAGTCTGTTGCAGCAGTTCCTTAGCCTTGGTAATTGAGATACC
This sequence comes from Syntrophobacterales bacterium, assembly GCA_050118775.1. Lineage (GTDB taxonomy): Bacteria > Desulfobacterota > Syntrophobacteria > BM002 > BM002 > BM002. Next base: position 1,484 of record JASFKF010000349.1, on the reverse strand, counting down.
CGGCAGCGTCGTGGGCATGTAAAGCAAATCACCTTCATTCAAAGGCGGCATGAATTCCGAGCCGATCTGCTTCCACGGGATATAGCTCAGCGCCAATATAACCACTGCCAGCAGGATGACGGGCACCTTAACCTTGAGCACCAGTTTTATAATAGGATGATAAATTTTGATAAGGAATCGATTGACGGGGTTCTTTTCTTCTGGTCTGATTTTACCGCGGATCCAGTAGCCCATGAGAACTGGCACGATGGTTACAGCCAGAAGGGAGGCACCTAGCATGGCGTAGGTTTTGGTAAAGGCCAGGGGACGGAACAACCTCCCTTCCTGAGCTTCGAGGGTGAACACCGGCAGAAAGCTAACGGCGATAATCAGCAGGGAGAAGAAGAGGGCAGGCCCAACTTCTTTTGAGGCATCCAAAACCAGTTGCCAGTGGGGCTTGCTGCCTCCGTCGTGTTCCATGTGTTTGTGAACGTTTTCAATCATGACGATTGCCGCGTCCACCATGGCACCAACAGCTATGGCGATGCCCCCCAAGCTCATGATGTTGGCATTGATTCCCTGCCGTTCCATTATAATAAAGCTGATCAACACCCCTAAGGGTAGAGTGATGATGCCCACAAGAGCGCTGCGAAAGTGCAGAAGGAAAATAATACACACCAGGGCAACAATGATGCTCTCCTCGATGAGAGTTCTTTTGAGGTTGTCAATAGCTCTCAGGATCAGCCCCGAACGATCATACACCGGTTTGATCGTCACTCCATCGGGTAGTCCGGCTTTGAGCTGTTCAAGCTTGTTTTTGACGTTCTGAATTACCTGGAGAGCATTTTCTCCATAGCGCATAACAATGATACCGCCCACCACCTCGCCGTTGCCGTTGTAATCGGCAAGGCCTCGCCTTAGTTCCGGACCGACCTTGATTGTTGCCACGTCTCGCAGCAGGGTGGGTGTGCCCTCTTTGTCAACCCGGAGGGGAACCATCTCGAGGTCTTTGACGCCCTTGATGTAGCCCAGTCCCCTTACCATGAACTCGGTCTCCCCCATTTCCACCACCCGGCCCCCAACATCGTTGTTGCTTCGTTGGATTGCCATCCGCAGCTTCTGCAGGGGAATATTAAAGGCCAGAAGCTTGTTGGGATCTATGGTTACCTGATACTGTTTGACGAAGCCGCCAATGGAGGCAACTTCGGCGACACCAGGCACACTGGTGAGTTCATATCGCAGAAACCAGTCCTGAATGGATCTGAGCTGAGCCAGATCGTGCCGGTCGCTTTCGAGCATGTATTGGTAAACCCAACCGACCCCGGTGGCGTCGGGCCCCAATGAGGGCGTAACCCCAGGGGGCAGTCTTCCTGCAACGTAATTGATGTATTCCAGCACCCGGCTGCGGGCCCAGTACATGTCGGTGCCATCCTCGAAGATAATGTAGACAAAAGAGAGTCCGAAAAAAGAGTAGCCCCTTACCACCTTGGCATATGGCACAGCAA
>JASFKF010000348.1:0-3557 GCA_050118775.1 Syntrophobacterales bacterium | reverse complement strand
AGTTGAACTAGAAGCGCAGGCGGTGATAGTGGTGGACGCCGGGGTGGAGAGTGTTACACCCATGTGGATCAAGAACCTTGGAGAGCCCATTTTTGCCGGGTTCGGTTTCGTAGCTCCATTGTACGTGAGGAACAAGTACGATGATGCCGTGGCGAACGGAATAGTCTATCCACTGACACGAGCTCTCTATGGTCGCCGGGTTCGGCAGCCCATTGGTGGCGATTTTGCCTTTGCGGCAGAAATGGCTGAAACTTATCTGAACCATCCGAGTTGGAATGATAGAGTAGCGCAATTCGGTGTTGATATTTGGATGACCACCCTAGCCATCTGCCAAGGTATCCCCATCTGTCAGGCTTTTGTGGGTAAACCAAGAGTTTCGCAGGATAATGGAAATGGTGTTGCCTCTGACCCGACTTTCTCACAAGTGGTGGGCACTGTGCTTGACCTTATGATCCATTTTCAGGATGTTTGGGAAAGAGTGAAATGGAGCAAGCCCACAGCAATATATGGGTTTGGCATGGGTGAGGTGGAAACGCCCGCGCCCATTGAGATCTCGCAGGAGGAGCTTCACCAAACTTTTGTTCAGGGTTTTACCCAATATCAGGATTTATGGGAGACTTTTTTGCCAAACAACATTAATAATAAACTGGGCGAAATCAAGGAGCTTCCCGAGGCGCATTTTAGCTTTCCATCGGAAATCTGGGCTCGCCTACTTTACAGTTGCTCGGTCGCCTACAAGAATGAGGTAGTGGAGCGCGAGGCTCTGCTGAAATCACTATTACCTCTATTTGTTGGTAAGACGTTATCATTGATCAAGAAAACGGAGAGAATGTCCATCCAGCAAGCTGAGGAGTACATTGAAAACGAATGTATGATATTCGAGGAGGCGAAGCCTTATTTGCTCAGCCAGTGGCTAAACGCTGAATAAGTCGATTGACTGCTCGATTCAGGAAGGGCTCAAGTAGTTTGGAGGATTAAATTATGGCCAAGATACTAGTTGTGGACGATGAAGAGCACATCAGGTTGCTTTACTCCGAGGAGCTTAAGGAAGAGGGGTACGATGTTATAACGGCAGAAGGGGGGCATCAATTACTGGAACGCATTGAACAGGAAAAGCCTGATCTGGTTGTTCTGGATATAAAGATGGTGGACTACAACGGTTTAGATTTATTACAGGATATTCGTAACAAATTTTACGATTTGCCAGTCATACTCTCCACTGCTTACGACACCTTTAAAGAGGACATGAAATCCATCGCCGCCGATTTCTATGTGGTGAAATCTTTCGATCTCACCGAACTAAAAAAGAAGATTCAAATGGCTCTAGAGGCGAGCGGTGGTCCCTGAGAGAAACTTCGTTCCCTTTGTTCCTTGCAAAAATCCTCAATCTACAATCTACCCTCTGCCTTCCTATCTAATGCATAGCCTGGGAAAATATATAAAGGCTGGCAATGGCAAATAAGATATTGGGCGTCCAGGCGACCACCACAGGTTGCAGGATGCCAGTGTAACCAATCGACAGCATGAACTGAAACATGAGAAAATATATGAACGCCAGGGCAACACTGGCGGCAACTCCCACTGCTATACCGCCTTTTTTCCCTTGATAAAGGGCAACGCCAATTCCCAAGAGCGCCATAATTAGGGAGGTGAAGGGAAAAGCGATTTTTGCGTGGAAGTCCACCCGATAACGGCTAGAGTCATAGCCTTCACTTTCTATCTCGGCAACATAACGGGCAAGTTCTCCTAGAGTCATCTCTTCAGAGTCCTTTTCAAGATGTTGGAAATCCTGGGGGCGTTCCTTTAGATCAAACCGTCGGCTTTGAAAATTCTCAGTGGTGAAATTGCCATCAGCTGTGCGCTGGATGAAAATGCCCTGTGAGAATACCCAGGACTGCCCGTCCCACTCGCCCCTCCTTGCATCTAGCCTACTGGTCAATCGGAAGTTGCTATCGAACATGTGAATGGTAACTCCCTCGAGCAGGCCACGTTTGGCGTGTAGGACACGAATGTTGTAGATTACTTGACCGCTCTTGTACCAGACTTTTTCTTCTGAAAAACTTGTTGGTAGCGGACGATTCATTACCCGGACATTCCAGATGTAGTTTGCCCGGGTGCTGGTTAGAGGAACCAAATACTCTGAAAAGGCAAAGTCTAACATGCTCGCCAGCAGAGCGAGTGTAACTATAGGTCCGACGACATGAAGAGGGCTGATTCCGCTGGCCTTCAGAACCATGAGCTCGTTGCTTCTAGCCATCAATCCCAGGGTAATGAGGGTACCCATCAAAACGGCCATAGGTATGCCTTGCTGAACGACAAGGGGGAGCTTCAGGATGAAGAAATGCAATGCCAGTGTAAGGGGGAGTTTGGCTTCCAGGAAATCATCTATGCGTTCAAAAAAGTCGATAACCAGGTATATAGCGATAAACGCTCCCAAACAAATGGCGATTATCTTGGCGAGTTCTAGGCTGATGTAGCTGCTAATTACCCGCATTTTCTCTGTTGACCATAGAGATAAATTCGAATTTCGAATCTCGAAATCCGAAACAATTGAAAAATCCAAATATCAAATGTCCGAAACTTTGCAAATACCTGTGTGCGGTTCTCTAATGCTTTCTTCCTATACACTAATCATCCGGTCCAGTCATCTTGTTTTGGATTTCGAGCTTTGGTCATTTGGGTTTGTTTCGTGTTTCGTGCTTAGGATTTCGAATTACAACTACGACCTAATATATGGTCCAGTGGCAGAATGGCCGGGGGAAAGTGTCTCGTAAAACCTACGAATGTGAGAGCAGTTTGTGGCTTTGTAAATGGAGATTTCTGGCTGCCAAAACCGAAGTAATATCGCTTGACAGTGTCTGAAAGCATGTGCTATTCGTAGAGCGATTTTATAACTTACTAAGATATCAAACTAACTCGGAAATCGGAGCCATGAGCCATCATTCAAACGATCAAGAGTCGAAGGACAAAGAAAATCAACAGACAAGTGAAGAGGACCTTGATTTCCAATTGGATGACCTTGACGATGAGATCATAGATTTGGTTGATCCGGTAGAGGGAGAAAGTGCGGGATCCGATGATTGGTCTCCTGATGAAGAAATCTTGGATGAGGACAGGGAGCTTTCCTTTGAAGATTTCGATGTGGAAATGGAATTAGGGGAGGATGATACCGCAGTGGACTCAAAAATAGAACCTCTTGAAGAAGAGGAAGTAAGCAAGGCCGATTCTTCGGATGAGATGGAAAGCGAACTTGGAGAGGTCTTCGAAGGCGAGGACGAGACATCCGAAGACGCTGGAGCAGAAGCGGACCAGGCAATTTCAGAAGACGACCCTGTCACCGACGAGGCTCTCGCTGAACTCTTTGCCTCCCACGAAAGTGAAGTTGCTAAGCTTTTAGAGGAGGCCTCGGGTTCTCCTGCTGAAGATGAAGAGGCCCCTTCTGCTGAACCTGTTTCACTCTCAGAGGAAGAACTGCCCGAGGATCTTTTTGCTGATCTCGAGCCGGAATCAGAGGTTGTGGGCGAGGAAGCGGATGCTTCTGAACCGGCCCCTGTTTT
>JASFKF010000347.1:0-3573 GCA_050118775.1 Syntrophobacterales bacterium | reverse complement strand
CTGCCTTTCCAGGTAAATATCTGGAAGGTGCAAAACATCTGTTTTCAATTGTTCAATTCTCAGAACTTCACCGACCTACAAGAAAAGGGTGAACAGGGTCACGAAGAAGCCAGCCGAGTGGTGGAGCTTTTTATCCGTCTTTGTGAAAAACTGCATATCAGGACGACCTAAGACTCAAGAGGCCTAGCCATGAGGACCCGAGTGATGGAGTAATGAAATCCCAAACTCCAAGCACCAAATCTCAGGTTTCAGTGTTCGGATTTCAGTGTTCATGATTTAAGTCTAGCCTTTGTGTTTTTTCTTCCTGACACCTGAAACCTGACACCGGACACCTAAAACTCTGAAACCTGAAAGCTCAGGACCAGAGGACCAAGTTGTCCAAGATTAAATATGATGCGTATACCTAGGGCCACCTATAGAATTCAATTCAACCCCTCCTTTGGTTTTCTGGCGGCCAAGGAACTTGTCCCCTATCTGGCCGAATTGGGAATCTCAGATTTGTATGCTTCCCCTATTTTCAAGGCACGAAAAGGAAGTCCTCATGGCTATGACGTTGTTGACCAGAACCAGATCAACCCCGAGCTGGGCTCAGAATCCGACCTTGAGGAACTCACAATAACATTGGCCAAGCACGAGATGGGTTGGCTGCAAGATATCATCCCGAACCACATGTCCTACAGCCACGAGAACACCATGCTCACGGACATATTCGAGAACGGGCAAGCATCTGACTATTACACTTTTTTTGATGTGGAATGGGAGCATCCCTATGAAGGTATTCGTGGCAGATTGCTCGCTCCTTTCCTGGGCAACTTTTTTGGCGAAGCTCTGGAAAACGGCCAGATTAAGCTCTCCTATGATGACAGCGGTCTTTGGGTGACTTATTTCAATATACGTTTCCCGCTGAAAATAGAATCTTATTTGAATATTTTTACCCATGACCTGGGCCGGCTCAAAAATAGTCTAGGGAGCGATCACTCTGATTTCACCAAGTTGCTCGGGATTGTTTATCTGCTAAAAAACTTGCCTTCTCAAGAGGAAAATCGGGAAAGATATGCTGAGATGACCCTCGCCAAAAGAATGTTTTGGCAGCTCTATTCCACCAGCGAACATATCAAACGATTCATTGATACCAACATATTGATTTTCAATGGAGACCCAGAAAATCCTCTAAGCTTTAATTTTTTGGGTAAGTTGCTCTCGGAGCAGCACTTCAGGTTATCCTTCTGGAAGGTTGCGACAGAGGAGATAAATTATCGGAGATTCTTCAACATCAATGATCTTATCTCTTTGAAGATAGAAGATGACACCGTTTTCAACCACACCCATGCACTTATCTTTAAATTGCTCAAAGAAGGGAAAGTCTCCGGTTTAAGGATAGACCACATAGATGGCCTTTACGATCCTACAAGATATCTGGAAGGAGTCAGGGAGGAGATTGGACAAACGTATGTCGTTGCCGAGAAGATTTTGGACTTGGGAGAGGAATTACCCAGTGTCTGGCCCATAGAGGGAACCACCGGCTATGACTTTCTGAATTATGTCAATGGGATTTTCTGCCAAAAAGACAGCGAGAAGAAATTTACCAGAATCTATTCTCGTTTCACCAACTTCAAAATGTCTTTCGAAGAGCTGGTATACGAGAAAAAGAAAATGATCCTAGAAAGACATATGGCCGGCGATGTAGACAATATTGCCGATCTGCTCAAGAAGGCATCAAGCAGGGATAGACACGGAGGCGACATCACCCTTTATGGCCTCAAAATGGCCATGGTCGAGGTCATGGCGAGATTTCCGGTATATCGCACCTACATCAGCGAGGGAGTATTTCGGCATGAGGATCGCCGGCACATAAGTGCTGCGGTTGACAAAGCTTTACAAAGCACCCCGGGACTCATGCATGAACTCCAGTTTATTAAACGGTTTCTTCTTTTGGAACTCGGAGACTATCTCTCGGAGGAGGAAAATAAGAATTGCCTTCACTTTGTCATGAGGTTTCAGCAATTTACCGGACCGCTGATGGCCAAAGGATTTGAAGACACAACGCTCTACATCTACAATAGACTTCTCTCCCTCAACGAAGTGGGTGGATTCCCAGAAACCTTTGGGGTTTCTCTGGAAGAGTTTCATAATTTCACCAAGAGCAGAAACGATCTCTGGCCCCACTCATTGAACGCAACCTCAACCCACGATACCAAAAGAGGAGAGGATGTGAGGGCGAGACTCAACGTCCTTTCCGAGCTGCCCGAAGAGTGGGACACGCATATAAGAAAATGGAGCAAAATAAACAGCAAGAAAAAACGAGCAATGCGTGGCCTGCGAGTCCCGGACAAAAACGACGAGTATTTCCTCTACCAGACCCTTGTTGGAGGTTATCCCTTTTCTGAAAGCGAACAATCCCTCTTTAAGAAAAGGATACAAAGCTACATGATCAAGGCCGTCCGCGAGGCCAAGATTCACACTGCCTGGCTAGAGCCGGATAAAGAATACGAGGAGGCCTGCATCAAGTTTATAGAGCAGATACTGGATACTTCCAAACCAAATGAATTCCTCGAGACCTTTATCCCATTTCAGAGAAAAGTAGCCTATTATGGTATTTTTAACTCCCTTTCCCAGACACTCATAAAAATAACCTCCCCTGGTGTGCCAGATTTTTATCAGGGAGCAGAGTTGTGGGATCTCAATCTGGTGGACCCTGATAACCGTCGTCCCGTGGACTTTAGCACCAGAAGGAGTTTGCTAAGAAATATCACCGAAGAAACCCAGGCGGACCTCCTGAGCCTTGTCAGTTCACTGCTTCGCGGCAGGGAAGATGGCAGAATTAAACTCTTTTTGATCTCCACGGCCCTCGAAACAAGGAAGCGATATGGTGATATTTTCCAAAGGGGCACATATACTCCCCTGGTAGTCTCCGGCAGATTAAGGGATCACATCATCGCTTTTCAAAGGGAATATGATGAGAAACGGACGGTGACCATCGCACCCCGCTTCTTGGTCACGCTGGTTGAGGAAGGTAAATTACCACTAGGTAGTGAGGTTTGGCAGGACACCAGAATTGTCATGCCTGATAGTGCTCCTGCGAAATGGACTAATACTTTCACGGGCGAAATTATTGCTGGCGAGAACCACATAGCCGTTGGCCAAGTGCTAGAACATTTTCCCCTTGCCTTGCTCGTGAGTGGTAGCCCGGATGGATGATGAATTGCTTACTAAGACCAACGGATATGGCGAACTCCGTCAGGGAGAAAGAGTCCAGGCTCGAATGAAGGATCTCACCTCTTGGCAACTGGCCAGGAAGCCGGTGGCGGCAGTGGGTGTGGTTGATTCACCCACTTTTATGCCGATGCCCCGACCTTTGATCTCTCGAAAAGCGTCTTCGTCCGTTATATCGTCTCCGATGTAGACCGAGAAAGCTCCCGAGGGTTGGAGGTCCAGAAGCTCTTTAATCACATCCCCTTTGTTTCGCCCGGTGCAGCGGACCTCAACTCCTCCGTTGAAGCCCATACACTCGAGATCGTACTGCGGAGCCAGGACTGACCACTTGGCAAAAGCAATGTTTTCAATTTCCCTCGC
>JASFKF010000346.1:0-3586 GCA_050118775.1 Syntrophobacterales bacterium | reverse complement strand
TACCCAATATATTGTGTTAGAGTGAAAACCAGCGGAGTGTGGATTAAGGGATGTAATACAAACTTCCGGGCTGAATCGAGTCGAGTTTGTATTCCTTGTGTCTCAAGGTGCACTTCCATCCATTTGACACAGCGCACCTAGTTGTCGTAGATTGAGAGAGTTCACGTTCCTACTATTGCTCATCCACGAGAGACAATCCTTTCATTCTGTGTAGCGCTGTAATCCACTTTGTTCATCTGAATATTTCCTAACAGTTACCGCCTGGATGACTTATGAAAAAGATTAACGATATTCGTTTTCATAACGTGATTATATTTTCATTGGTCGCAGTGATGCTGATTGGATGTGCCGCGAGATCGCGCATCTCAAAAATTCTAGAAGACGGTAGAATAAAGAATCTCAAGTATTACAAAGAAGTAAGGGTTAACAAATGGAAACATACTAGAATTCAGGTTAAAGAAGGGGATGCAATAATTCTGACCCCCTTGTACCCTATAGGTTTTATCTATGCGGTCAACGGCAGAATTGGAGACGACGGTGAATCTTTTGATGCTTTAGACGTTGATAGCGGTGAAATTTATCAAGCTAAAGCTTCAGGCATTCTCCAGATAGGCATCGATAAAAAATCACAGCCTATCAAAACAGGTATTTTAATATTCAAGCACAATGATCTAGATAGTATCCTTTCAGACCTTACCTTCATCCGCTATAAGAAACCAAACTCAAAGATTATCAACCTCACCCTCGGTCTTCTTTCCAAGACAAAGAGCGAAAAACTCATCTTAAGTGAAGAAAATACTGAAGCATTAACAATCCTTGATAATGCTATTAAGTACTTTGCGTATGTTGATGAGGAACTGTATTCCACGACTATTTATAGACTATACAAGTTGAAGGCAAATATCTATAAATTGGCTGGTGATTCTCAGGAATTTAGTAAGAATGTAAATTATGCCCTTGAATCACTTATGAGAGCCTCAAGATATTACGATATGCTGCAAGAAAGACAATATTCATTTCTCGACAGCATGACGCAGGAGGAAAGGTATATACTGTTAACTCAAACTCAGTTGTTTTCAAAAGTTAGCATGGGATTTGATAGTAGATGGGGACACAGTTTCGCTAATTTAGCTGATGCGTATGGATTTCTTGGGATTTACTATTCAGAAATAGGCAACCTCCAGTTAAGTTTGAGATACTGCGAGAAAGCCATCGATGAAGCTGAGAAAGACGGAAACAGAAATTTGGTTGCCCGGGCTTATCAAAACCTAGGAATTAGACATTTCGAATTTGGATTCTTGGAGCAGGCTGAAAATGCATTCTTAACTGCGTTGGACTACTGTAGCGCCCAGGCTGAATGGAATCGTTGGGGTATCAAGTTTTCTTTAGCACGTGTGCGAACTGAAATGAACAAACTCGACTCAGCTGAGGAGATCTTGAGAGATTTGAGAGCAAGAACAACTACTTACGCCAAGATAAGACCATTATCGCTGAGTCGGGCACTTGCCCTTGTTTATATGAAGCAGGAGAAGTATGAGAAGGCTATTCCTAGACTTAAAGGTCTTTATTCCAGTTATAAGCACATAAGTGGACCTTCTGAGTTAAGGTCTCGAGCGATGCATATTTACACAGGACTTGCTCTCAGCCAATGCTATATGGCTTTAGGCCGCTTTAATGAAGGGCTATCAACACTTAGCAAAATAGAGTCAGATATAGATAGTCTAGGAAATCCTAGTAATCTAAAGCTCTTTGCATTGTTGAAAAAATCAAAACTTATGAAAAAAGCGGGAAAGGATCCCCTGGTCCCGCTTACTGAAGCTATCGGTTGCCTGGAAGACATTAGACCGACCGCACTCAGCCACAGTGATTACGAATACTGGGAGGAGATGCTTCCTGTGTACACTTACGCTATTGAGGCTTATCATCGAAGGAGAGATAGTTACCATGCACTTGAGATAGCAGAAAAGGCCAGGTCGCGTAGGTTTCTTGACTCCCTCGGAGGGAAGAAAGTTGGCGCAAAAGGCGTAGCAGCATTCATGTTGAGCCAGAGAGCCAATGGAATACTCGAATCTCTGTCAATGCTCGAAGACGATATGGTTGAGGCAGCACAGAAGGCTGGTATTAAACTCAGAACAGTCTACGAGGAAGATACAAGATATTCTAAACAGTTAGAGAATTATCACACGACGCTCAGACAAGCAGCTGGACTGGATAGGCAGTTCGGTTTGACATACAATATCATTCCAATATCGCCTGATGAGGTGCAGAAGAAACTGCCTAAAGGCTTGCAAATAGTAGCTTATTATTTATCAAATGATGCACTTTATGCTTGGGTGATTAACCACAATAGTATTGAAGCTGTGAAGAAAGATGTCTCTCTGCAGAAAATAGCGGATCTAATCAAATCTTTTCGCAACTCTATTTTTACTCAGACTACGAAAAGAGGCGTCGCTGTAATAGCAAAACCTGTAGATAATAAGGGTAATGAACATCGAGAGCTTTATGAGATTCTGTTTCATCCTATCGAGGAACATCTATCCGGCAATAGGGTGATCATTATTCCTTATGGGATTCTAAATTACCTGCCCTTTCAGGCTCTCCATGACGGAAATCAGTATTTGGTTGAAAAATATTCAATTAGCTATAGTCCAAGCCTCTCTGTTCTTGAGTTTCTCAAGAGAGAGACCAGACAACATGGCCTAAGAATAATTGCTTTTGGAAATCCCGACCTAAACAACATTGCCCTTGATTTGCCTGCTGCAGAGAGGGAAGTTGAGATGATCAAAGAACTCTTTCCTACTGCAAAAATTCTGAAGAGACAAGAAGCGACTGAGGCCTATGCCAAGAGCTTGGTTAAAGATTACAATATCATTCATTTTGCCTGTCATGGTGAATACATCCCCGAAGCGCCTCTGGCCTCATCTATTCGATTATCACCGGGTAATGGCGAAGATGGGAGGCTAGAGGCTGGTGAGATTTTTGACATGGACATTCACGCCAATCTTGTGGTGACCAGCGCATGCCAGACAGCGATCGGCAGGATCGGCAAGGGTGATGAGGTTGTAGGGTTGACAAGAGCTTTTATTTATGCGGGAGCAAAGTCGGTCTTGGGAAGTCTCTGGAACATAAGTGATGAGGCTACAACCTCACTTATGATGGATTTCTACAGAAACTTGCGGAGCCTGAATGAGTCAGAGGCGCTCAGGCAGGCCCAACTGAACATGATAAATTCGAAAGAGTACAACAGCCCATTTTTCTGGGCACCGTTTTATATAACAGGTAGCTTCTGATTTAGGTGCCATTTTTACTAACATTGTTAGTATAGAGTCTCTCCAACCCTATTCCTGGAAGTGAATATTACATACTCCACACTTTTGCTATTTTGGACCAGAGACCAAATCTTGGCTTAAATCAAGGATGGGAAGCAGTCCACCTGCTGGGAGGCATACCGGCCATGGTAATACCGACTATTTGGATTTACTCGAAACCGTATATCTTGGGGTTAAGGCGGCATGATTATTACCTAATCAGCCTATCTTTATGACCCACAAAGTCTTGTGCTAGATTCATCAGGAGCAGAAGTGTA
>JASFKF010000345.1:0-3595 GCA_050118775.1 Syntrophobacterales bacterium | reverse complement strand
TAAGAGTTGACCAAATCTTCTTGGCTTCTTCTGCTCTCGCACGTGGCGTTGGCGAGAACAAGCCAGAGGAGTGGTAGTCCTAATAACATGAAAAATCTTTGTTTCATAATACCTCATAGCCCAAATCAAATGCCTTTAGATTTATATGAAGAAAAGACTTCTTTGTCCTGGTATCGAGAACTTTCTTTACCACCTTTTCATCAAAGGGCATTTTTGCATGGCGCATTAAGGTTCCAAGCATCACAATATTTACTGAGAGCTCTGAGCCGGCTTCACGGGCAAGGGCTCTGGCGTCATAGGCAACAAGATTGCTTACTTGACTCGATATAGCTTGCATCATATCAGAGACATCTGGATATTGATCCCTGCCACTGGATACACTAAACGGAGCTACAGGGCTAGTGTTACAAATCACCAGGCTACTAGCTGAACACTTTCTTACTGCCCGCAAAGCCTCCAACGGTTCAAAGGCCATGAGGATGTCTACTTCACCATCGGAGATAACTGGACTTTGCACCTCGCCTATCACCACTGCCGACTCGACCACCCCTCCCCGCTGGGCCATACCGTGAACCTCACTCACCACCACAGGAATATTAGCGATTAACGCTACCTCACCTAACACCCTGGTCGCTAGTAAGGTCCCCTGCCCGCCTACACCGGTGAAAAAAATACGCCAGCTTTCCATACCATATACTCCCGCTGTTGCTCTGCTACAAATCCCTCAGTACCAAGAGTGTGTCTGCCTAGGTGTCAAGTGTCCGTAGTCAGTTGTCTATAACCGCAAAGCGCCAGGCGCATAGCGATATTGCATTTTAGATCTTACGTTTTGGCGCCATGCGCTATGCGATCCCGGACAACGGACAACTGACAATGGACGCTAGGCACTCTTCTTCTTTTTCGGCTTTATTGCATGACAAATTTGCTTGCAGACACTACAACCACTGCATAGATGCTCATCAATTGCAATAAAGGCGCACTCATTCTCATCCTCACAGTAGGTAAAGGCCGGACATCCGAGCTCATCCAGACACCTTCTACACATATCGCACTCGTTAGTCACCCTAAAAACGACCTTCTGTTTCTTGCCAGTTACGCGTCTTTCGAATAGCGGACAGGGTGATTTTGAGATCACCACCTTTACACCAGTTTTATCTTCCATAACTTCTTTTATCGCGGCAATTGTCTTGTCAACCTGCAGAGGATTCACCACAACTATCCGATCCACACCACAACCTCGCACTAATGTCTTAATATCCACCTTGGGAGGATGACGCCCTTCGGCAGTGAGTTCTACCCCGGGATGGGGCTGTTGCCCTGTCATGGCAGTTGTGCCGTTGTCCAAAATCACTAGGGTGAAATTGTGGTCATTATGGACAGCATTAATAAGCCCTGTAACACCCGAATGAAAAAAGGTCGAATCGCCCACAAAAGCCACTACAGGCTGGTCCTGAACCTTGGAAAATCCGCCAGCGCTGGAGACACTGGATCCCATACAAAGGAGATAGTCGGCCGCCGCGAGGGGTGGCAGTAGGCCGAGAGTGTAGCAACCTATATCAGATGGAAAAACAGCACTTCCTTCGCCTAACGCCTGTCTCACAGCATAATAGCTGGCTCTGTGCGGACAACCCGCGCATAGATTAGGCGGTCGCTGGGGAAGATCCGAGGTGATTTGCACCTTTGGCGGTTTATAATCCACTTGGAAAAATTGAGCCACAGCTGACTTGACCAGGACTGGATCGAATTCGAAGTAAGGGGGCAGCAATTCTTCACCCTTACCCTTAATCGTGACTGCCAACCCTTGCTCCTGAGCTGCCACCTTGATCATGTCTTCCAAAAAAGGCTCCAACTCTTCCACCACTAGAACTTTTTCAACTTTTCTGATGAAGTCCAGGCAGAGTGCCTGTGGAAATGGGTAGGTCATTCCTAGTTTAAGCACCTGCAATTGGTCGGCAATATTAAATTCTCGAATGGCATCCATAACATAGTTGTAGCTCACCCCACTGGTTACTATTCCCCAGGTCCCCTGCCCTTCGACTCTATTGAAAGACGAACTGTCGGCCTCCAACCGCAATTTTTTTAGCTTTTCAAGTAGTTCAATGTGAAGCCTCCGCGCCACCATGGGCACCGGCACGAGGTTGAGGGGATCCTTTGTGAAGCTCCCCTTTACTTTCGAATCCTGCAAGGCTCCCACCTCTACAATGGACCGGCTGTGATTTATTCGAGTAGTGGTGCGCAGCAAAACTGGAATGCCATAGGACTCGGAAAGGGTAAAGGCGGCCCGGGCCATGTCCAAGGCCTCCTGGGAATTGGCTGGCTCAAGCATAGGTATTCCGGCGAATCTGGCGTAGAAGCGGTTGTCCTGTTCGTTTTGGCTGGAGTGCATTGAGGGATCGTCGGCACTGACTATGACCATGCCACCCTTTACCCCTACATAAGCCAAAGTCATGAGGGCATCGGACGCCACATTCAAGCCAACATGCTTCATGCTGCACATGGTGCGCAGACCACAAGTCGAAGCCGCCGCCGCAGTTTCTAGGGCTACTTTCTCATTTACCGAATACTCGAAATAAAGGTCTGTTTCTTGGGAGATTAGATAGAAATTATCGCCAATCTCTGAGGAAGGAGTTCCGGGGTAGGTGGTGGCAAATGATATACCTGCCTCTAGAGCCCCCCGAACAATAGCCTCGTTTCCCAGGAGCAACCTCTTACTACCCGGTTTGGCTGTAAGCAGTTCATGCATTTTTTTACCCTCAGCTTGCTTATTGTTCCTGGTCCGTGGTTGTCTCACTGCATTCGCAGCATAGCGCATAGCGGGTTTGAATTTAAGATTTTACTCTATGCTCTATGCCGCTTTTGACGACGGAATACAGAGTACTGACACAAAACTATTGCGATAGCTTCCTGTGATCCACCACTTTGAATGAACTCTCTTCTTCAGGCTTGATGGATCCAGGTTCAACTAGTGTAATTCTTGGAGTAACTCCGATCCCCCCCGCGACCTTTTCACCCATTCTCTCAACCAAGGACCGCTGCTCCCGCATTTTGTCAAAGAATAGGTCTTCAGAAACCTCGACCTGCACCGTGAGGCTGTCTAGATGGCCTTCTCTGTCCACCACCAACTGGTAAGGAGGTCTGCTTCCCAGCACTTCCTCAAGGAGATCACCCACACGACTCGGAGTTATATTTATACCTTTTATTATTATTACCTGGTCTGTCCGGCCGAAGACCCTGCTCATGCGTGCTAGACTCCTACCACACTGGCAAGCCTCATATTGCATGGAGCAGAGATCACCTGTACGAAACCTGATTAGCGGAAATGCCTCTTTGGTGATAGTCGTTATGATCAGTTCCCCAACTTCCCCAGGCTCCAGATTTTTTCCCGTTTTTGGGTCCACCACCTCAAAAATGAAATGATCTTCGTTCACATGCATACCGGCCTGATAAAGACATTCGCCCGCCACCCCAGGCCCCATAATCTCGCTAAGGCCGTAATTGTCCGTAGCCTTGACGTACAAGCTTGCTTCAATTTCCTGTCGCATCGCCTCCGACCATGGCTCACCAGCTAGCATGGCAAACTTGAGCGTAAGAGTCT
>JASFKF010000344.1:0-3600 GCA_050118775.1 Syntrophobacterales bacterium | reverse complement strand
ACAGTTAATACTTTTTAGATTGGTATCTTAACCACCAAGAGCGCAGAGAGCACAAAAAAGGAGGGACCAAAGTCCCTCCCGCGGTTAGAGCGATCTTAATCCAATCGCCAGGTTTCTCTTACACCTTGACCACAGTTGTTATCAAGTCAGTGGCAGGCCGGAAGAGTTTACGCAAAGCCAGCTTTCTGCTGATGCCAACGTCATTCTGCGCCACCGCAAATTTGTGGTAGACCATAGGATCATCCACCACCAGAAAGATCGTGCGGATAGAATCGGCATCCAGAAGTTGTGCTTTCTTGTAACCCTTCTTCTTGAGTTCTTCCACCCTTGAGTTGGCCATATCCAGCATCATACCCCGATCGCCAAAGTTCATGGTCCCCGTAGGGCACACTTTGACACAGGCAGGCAAAAGACCGTTGGATATCCGGTCGAAGCACATGGTGCACTTTGCCATTAGTCTAGTAACCGGATCCTGCCGGGGTATGTTGTAGGGACAGGATTGCCGGACCTCCTCAAAGGCCGAGGGGCTCAATTTACTGCTCTTGCTAGTAAAAATCACCGCACCTGTGGCATCATCTTGAACAACAGCGCCGTCAACATAGCCTTCGGCAGTATCCTTGCACGGTGGCTCGAGACAGTGCCGACACTGATCGGGGAAAAAGTACCAATTGAGCTTGCCCCCGGACATTACCTCCCGAAACCGTACCAACTTGAAGGTAGCGAAGGAGAGATCTGCTGGATTCTGAAAGCTACCCCAATTAAAGGTCTTGGTGGCCGGCAGGTTGTTCCATTCTTTGCAGGCTACCTGGCAGCCTCGGCAGGCCGTACATTTGGTAGTGTCTACGAAAAACGATTTATCAGCCATACAGCTCTCACCTCCTTCTAGGCCTTCCTCACATTCACCATGAATGCTTTGGTTTCCGGGATCAGGGTGTTGGGATCACCAATGGAAGGAGTGAGCAGATTCGAGCTGTCACCGCCATCCTTAGGAGTTACCCAGCCGTAGCACCAGGGTAAGCCAATCTGATGTATCGTGGTACCGGCAATCTTGAAAGGTTTGAAACGCATGGTCACAATTGCAACCGCCTCTACCTTCCCACGTGCCGACTCCACTATTACCCGATCACCATTCTTGATTCCCTTGAGCTTGGCCAGCTCTAGACTCATCTCGCAGAACGACTGGGGCTGCGCTTCCACCAACCATGGCTGCCACCGAGTCATAAGGCCGGTTTGCCAGTGTTCAGTGACCCGATAAGTGGTACCAACGATGGGATAACGTGGATCGCAGGTGGCCCGGGCGTCTGCCTCTGTGCCAAACTCCTTGATAGTGGGATTGACGAACTGTGAACTCATCAAGTTCTTCTCAATGGGACACTCGAGGGGTTCGTAGTGCTCCGGGAAGGGGCCGTCCGCCCTACCCGGGCCGAAAATGTGAGCAAATCCCTCGGTTTTCATGATGAAGGGGTATTTTGTCTTGTCGTTCACCTTGCCGTCGGCGGTAAGCATGGGCTGCCAGCCACCATCCGGCACATCGCCTACCCATTTTTCGCCGGTCCAGCTAATCACCGGATGCTGTGAATCCCACGGTTTGCCGTAGCGGTCAACTGAAGCCCGGTTATAAATAATCCGCCGGTTTATCGGCCAGCACCAGGACCACTCGGCGTAAAGGCCAATGCCAGATTTATCTTCGGTGCTGCGGCGAGCTGCCATGTTGCCTTTCTCTGTGTAGCTCTGGCAATAGAGCCAGTTCCCCGATGAAGTTGTACCGTCAGCCTGGAGAGAGCCGAAACTGGGAACCAAGGTTCCGGCCTTGTAGGTCGTGCCCTTGATAGTGACATCGGCCAGAAAGTAACCGTTTATCTCCTTGGCCACCTTGTGAGCGTCGAAATTCCCATTGGTAGTGTAGTCCCATTTGAGGTTCAAAATTGGCTCAGGGAAAACTCCTCCCTCTCTCTTATAGAGCTCCCGAATCTTGTCGAAGAGCTCCACCATGATGTCACCGTCGGGCTTGGCATCCCCGGGGGGATCCGTGGCCTTGTAACGCCACTGCATCCAGCGGCCGCTGTTGGTAATGGATCCTTCCTTCTCCGCAGAAGCAGCACAGGGCAGGAAGAAAACCTCGGTCTTGATCCTCTTGGGATCCACACCAGGCCCCATCCAGAAGGAACCTGTTTCGTTGTCGAACAGATTGACGTTTACCATCCAGTCCAGCTTGGCCATGGCTTCTCGGTTCTTTCCCGCATTAGCGCCGGAGCAGGCCGGATTTTGACCCCAGGCAAAGAAGCCGGTGAACTCGCCCCTGAACATACCATCAAAGATATGGAGCCAGGAATAGGGCTTGCCGGCATCCAGCTTCGGCATCCAATCATAGCCGAATTCGTTGGCTGGCGTAGCGTTTTTCCCGAACATGGACTTGAGAAAACTCACCATGTACTTGGGCTCATTCTGCCACCAATTGGCGCTTATGGGGTCTTTGCTCGCGGGCCTCCTGTTGAGGTAGTCGGCGAGTGTCGGCCAAGTGGTGCTGGGAGTAGCCATGTAGCCAGGAATGATGTGAAAAAGCAAGCAGTGGTCCGTTGAGCCCTGGACGTTTGACTCACCCCTCAGGGCGTTGACCCCGCCGCCGGCAACTCCCATGTTGCCCAACAACAACTGGATGATGGCCATGGTCCTGATGTTCTGTACCCCCACAGTGTGCTGGGTCCAGCCCATGGCGTACATGATGGTCCCGGCCTTGCCCTTTTGGCCAGTGGCCGCGTAAGTCTTGTAAACCTCGAGTAAGTCCTCTTTGGGTGTTCCAGTAATCTGAGAAACCTTATCCGGGGTGTAACGGGAAAAATGTTTCTTCAGTTGCTGGAACACGCATCGTTCGTGTTTCAGATTATAGTCTTTTTTGGGGACACCGTTTTCGTCCTTTTCAATGGCCCATTGAGACTTGTCATAGGACTTGGTGGCCTTATTGTAGCCAGAGAACAGCCCATCCTTGAAGGAATACTTTTTACTCAGGATGAAACTGGCATTAGTATAATAAGTAACGTACTCTTTGAAATACAAATCGTTTTCAATTATGTAGTTGATCATCCCGCCAAGAAAAGCAATGTCTGTTCCTGAGCGCAAGGCCGTATAGAAATCCGCCTTGGCCGAGGTGCGGGTAAACCGAGGATCAACATTAACGAGAGTTGCCCCATTCTCCATTGCTTTACCGACCCACTTCATGGAGATTGGGTGGTTTTCAGCTGCATTGCTACCCATGATTAGGACGCAATCGCTGTTGCCGATGTCAATCCAATGGTTGGTCATTGCGCCGCGTCCGAACGACTCTGCCAGAGCCGCAACTGTGGCGCTGTGTCAGATACGGGCCTGGTGTTCGATGTAAACCAGACCTAGAGCCCTCATCATCGCTTGCAGCGCCCAACACTCCTCGTTGTCGAGAGCGGCACTGCCCACATGAGCGATACCATTGGTTCGGTTTACCACCTGACCTTGTCCGTTTTTAGCCGTGAAACTGGCATCGCGGCTTTTCTTTACCCTTTTGGCGATCTCGGTGAGGGCCACATCCCAGGACACCTCTTTCCACTTATCACTGTAAGGGGCACGGTA
>JASFKF010000343.1:0-3611 GCA_050118775.1 Syntrophobacterales bacterium | reverse complement strand
TACTTCGGGTGCTGCCTCCCCAAGTAAGCGCGCTACCTGTTCTGGATAAATAGCGATTCCCCTTATCATCAGCAAATCGTCTGAGCGACTCAGGGGGGCCGCTATCCGCATGCTAGTGCGTCCGCATGGACAAGGGGCGAGATCCAGAGTGGTCAGATCACCTGTCCTGAACCGGATAAAAGGATAACCTTCGTTGGTGAGAGTGGTGATGACCAATTCACCTTCTTGTCCTGGAGCCAAAGGCTGGCACGAATGGGGGTCAACAACCTCGGGATAAAAGTGATCCTCCGCCAGGTGAAGTCCGGATTTTTCCTGACACTCCGCCGCGACTCCGGGTTCAACCATTTCGTTGACACCGTAGACTGAATAGGCCTGAATTCGCAGACGCTCTTCCAGAGTCCGACGAACATGGGGCGACATGGCTTCGGGACCTAATAGACCAATTTTGAGATAGATCTGATTGATATCAATGTTTTGACGTTCCCTGGTCTCGGCAATGTGCATGGCAAAAGAAGGTGAGGCAGCGAGCACCGTACTACGAAAATCCTGCATAATTTGCAGTTGAATTGTGGCAGAAGCGATGGAGGTGGGGGCTACAGTGGCACCCACAAGTTCCGCGGCCTGGTTAAAGGTGAAGGCCCCGGTGAAAAGTCCATAGTTGAAAGCAACCTGAATAATATCTTTAATAGAAACACCCATGGCGGTCATGTGTCGCGCCATTAGTTCCAACCAGTTTTGCACATCTTTCTGGGTATAGCCGATGACAATGGGCTGTCCCTTTGGGGCTGCAGAAAACTTGAGACGGACAATAGATTTCAGCGGCACCGAAAACAGGCCATAAGGGTAGTGGCCTGCCAGGTCTGCCGCTGTGGTGCAAGGTATTCTCCTAAGATCATCCAGGGAACTGATGTCCTCGGGCAGTAGGCCCAGTTCCTCGAACCGATGTCGATAGAAATCTACTTTGGCATAGGCGCGGTTGAGGGTCATCTGCAAACGTTCAAGCTGCAACTCGGCCAGCTCCTCCCGCGGCAGAGTTTCCATCTTTTGATTCCAAAAGGCTGTCATTTTCACCTCTTGTTTAAGGTTTAGCCAGTTATGCCAGTTAAGCCTGTTAGGCCCGTTTACCTCTTACCGGCTAAACCGGCCTAACTGGCTCAACCCCAACTCACCTTTCCCACTTCTCCTTGTAATCCTTACCCAAAAAGGCCCGCCGCACCTCATCATTTGCTAAAAGTTCGTGGGGAGTTCCTTCGAGGACAATGCGGCCAGCCTCCAGCACGTAGGCGCGATCGCAGATTTTTAGGGCAGCCTGAGCGTTCTGTTCGACTAAAAGCACGGTAGTGCCGTTCTCTCTGAGCTTGCACGTGACCTCCAGGATTTCCTGTGCCACTAGAGGTGCCAGTCCCAAAGAGGGTTCGTCAAGGAGAAGCATCCTAGGTTTTGCCATGAGAGCCCGTCCAATGGACAGCATCTGTTGCTCACCACCACTCAAAGTGCCCGCCCGCTGCTGAGCCCGCTCTTCCAGGATAGGGAAGAGAGAGTAGATCTCCTGCCGTTGGGATTTGGCCATCCTTTTTTGCTCCTTTTTAGGGAGACTGTAGGATCCCAATTCCAGATTCTCAGTGACAGTCATTGAGTTGAAGATTTGCCTTTGTTCCGGTACTTGCAGGAGACCAAGACGAACCATTTTGTCCGGTGCCAGTTTGCGGATTTCCTGGCGCTCAAAAGAAATGGTGCCAGCGCTGGCAGGGTGAAGACCGCTAATTACGTTGAGGAGGGTGCTCTTTCCCGCTCCATTGCCTCCAATAAGAGAGACTATCTCTCCTTTCTTGACATGGAAGGTCACTCTACGAAGTACCTGAATGTTGCCATAGTATGCCGAGACGTTTTTTACTCTAAGCATGGCTGTATTCTTGCCTGTTGTCCGTGGTCCGTTGCGCTAAAGGCATAGGGCATGGAGCCAGGAGTAAAGGTCCAGGGTTCAGGGTACAAAGTACAGGGTATTATTGGTTTTCTGTTCAGCTTTCCTCCTTGTACCTTTTACCTTGCACCTTGTACCTGAATATCCCCGCGTCTCCGTCTCGCCGTTTCACCGCGTCGCCCTGCAGTGCCTAGTGCTTAGTGACTAGTTGAGACAACTGTCTGCTGCAAGCCGTCCGCTGCCAGCTGATTCAGACGCTCTGCGTTCCTCCCAAGTACGCCTTAACCACTTCGGGGTTGCTCTGGATCTCCTCGGGTGAACCTTCGGCGATCTTCAAACCGTGATGTAAGACAATGATCCTATGGGCTATACTCATCACCAAGTTCATGTCATGCTCTACCAGTAGAATGGTTAGGCCCCGCTGTCGCAATCCTAGGATAATGTCCGCCACCTCCTCAGTTTCCCGGATATTGAGACCCGCAGCAGGTTCGTCCAAAAGCAGTAGGCAGGGGCTAGACACGACAGAACGGGCAATCTCTAGACACCTTTGTTCTTTCAGGCTAATGGAGTCTGCCTTCCGGTAAGCTAAATGGCCGATTCCCAACTTCTCGAGTGTCTCTCCCGCCTGACCTACTGCCCTTTTCTCCTCTTGCCGTTCTGCGGGCAAGTGTACCATACCCTTGACAAAACCGCTGCGCAAGCGGTGGTGTAGCCCCAGTAAGACGTTCTCCATCACAGTCATATCCTGAAAGATCTGGACTGACTGAAAAGTTCTTGCCACTCTTTTTTTGGCAATCTGGTAAGGCTTTAGCCCTGAAATCCTTTCTCCATAGAGCAAAATCTCGCCACTGGTTGGAGGATAGACCCCCGAAATGAGGTTGAGGATTGTAGTTTTACCCGCCCCGTTTGGGCCAATAAGAGATACGATTTCACCAGAGTCCAGATGGAGAGAGACATCTGCAATCGCCAGTAACCCATCGAACTGCTTGTTAACTTCACTTAGCTTGAGGAGAGTATCGCTATTTACCATATGCTCTCAGGAACACCCTTTCCACCCTAGCGGTCATTCCGGACGAGTCCGCCCTGGCGGGTGAGATCCGGAATCTAGAAAACAAAAATGGCGTCACTTGGTGTGTGATTCCCAACCTTCGCGGCGACGTCGCCTGGATCCCGGCTCGCGTCCCGCTTTGCGGGACTTGGCCGGGGTGACTTATTGTGCCAAAACTTCCAAGCCGAGAGGGCTTTTTTGAGTAAGAGTCTATTCTGATATCAAAGCTTTCTTTGCTCGCCATTCAGACCATAGCTTCACCAGTCCCGGCAGCAAGCCTTCCGGGAAGAACACCAGAACTCCCATCAAGATTACCCCATAGAGCAGAAGGGCGTAATCACGCATAGCATGGAGCACTTCAGGCAAAGCCGTGAGCAAAGCTGCACCTAGCAACCCTCCCCAGAGATTACCAATACCCCCCACTACCACCATAGTAACAATCTGAATAGAATAGAAGATGTCAAAGGTTTTGGGGCTGATAAATGAGAGGTAGTGGGCATAAAGGCTCCCAGCCAGAGAGGCATAGGCAGCACTGATAGCAAAAATGATAATCTTATAGCGTTCGGTGTTAACTCCCAGGGCATTAGCTACAAGTTCATTTTCATGAATAGCGCGAAGTGCCCGGCCCACGCGAGAATCCAC
>JASFKF010000342.1:0-3613 GCA_050118775.1 Syntrophobacterales bacterium | reverse complement strand
GCCAATTACCTGGGCTTCTTCCGGGCGCGAGAGGGCGGGACCGAAGGTTACACCCAAGGCAGCAGCGGGTATGTTGTAACCCAAAACACCCAGCAAGCCATATAATAGGCCGCCTATGAAAAAGAAGAACCAGAAACTGAATGAGATTTGCCGAGAGGTTAAAAAGGCAAATCCGATAAAGGCCGGGTAGATGAAGATTTTTAGCTTGTGGAAACCAGAAAACAGGCCGTGTTTAGGGAAATAAGGACCGGCAAGAATCAACGTCGGAACCTGGGGTACTGAGGGGAAATAGAAATGGAGTCCATTAATGAGATGGAGGGCAAAGGTGGCCAGCAATCCCACAAGAAGAAAACGGTTGGCGAGGAAGCGGAATAGCCTCTTTTCAGCCAGGGCCTCTTCCATGAGCTGGGGTACTCGGAGGAGGGGGAAATTCATCTTCTCGTTGGCTATCCACTGATCACTAAAAATATCAACCAAACAGAGCATCACCCAATAGCAGAGTAAAACAAAACCCGCCCAGGTAAGGAGGGGTGGCAGCCAGCAGCCCCAGGGAATTTTCTGGACAACTTGCCACCAACTCATCTGACTGCCTCCATCCAGTCCGTTGTAGAGAAGACTAATGGAGCTCGGATCACCTGGATACCAGGCTCGAGGCAGTAAGGGTTGAATGACTTCGCCCCAGCGATTGCCGACGCTGGCAAAATGGTAAGGAGCTGTTAGGTTAATGAAGAAAGTGCGAACCAGACCGGTGTAGGCAATCCCAGAAGCTATGACCATGAGAATCCAGACGACGAATAGTTCGCGACCGCTAAACCAATTGGCAGAAAAAGGAAATCTTCCGAGGGCCGCGATTCCAATGGAAAGCCAGAAAAAAATAAAAAACGCGGCCAGGGGAAAATGCCCGCCTCCAAGAGGCGTTGCATTAAGGTAGGTGTTGTTAAAAGGGGTAAGGGCACAAATCAGAATTCCCAGTATAACGCCCAGGATTATTGCCCTTAGTCTGACCCTATTCTGATCCATTTTCGCTTCTGTCTCTGATATTAAAAATCACTTCAACAAAAAGACGAGAGCGTTCCTACAGACTACATTAGCAGGGCGCTGGAAAAGTCACTATTTGCAGCATGAGCACCTCAGCCGTCATTCCGGAATCCGCCGCCGGCGGATATCCGGAATCCAGGAAAACAATACCTTACTGGATACTCCGCCAAAGTGCGGGACTTTGCCGCGTCCGGTATGACGATTGTCTCCAGCTTCAGGGTTTTTCAGCACCCTGATAGTGTCTAGTAATCCAAGCGTTTAATGCTCCTTGCTTGAAACTAGGTTCACTTCAGGGTAGTGATCCCCTCAAAACCGTGTTCAGTGGCCAACAACTTAGCATAGTGGGTCTGAGCTTCCTTGTCGAGGGATCGCCAAATCAGTAACTGTTTTCGCAAATCGTTTAAAAAGGCCTTATTGATTCGTCTCCAGAAGTTGGCCTCCCCCGCCTCACGCTGCAAGGTTACCTGAATTTCCAGATAGTTATCAGGGTCCTCTGTTGAGGGACAAAACACTAGATAAACGAACTGCTTCACCCCAAAGTCAAAAGGTGCAAGCCAGACCCTGCTTTTGACCTGGATGCAGTCCTTTTCGCAGTGATTTGGACCGCCTAGCCCAGACAATTCGCTGTGGGGACAGTAAAACTCCAGGGAAATGTTATCGGTGGTGAAAAGCCCGTGTGACACATCTTTATGGGCAAAGTAGTATTCCTGCAGATATCCTCCAATTCCCAGTTGCTCCTTGTATTTCATCAAAAATGGCAGGGTGAGTTTCATCTCCATGCCCTCAGGCTCTGGTAGAGTCCAGGCACGAGTTACATCGGGGATGGCAATGGAAGCCGCCACTCGAGACGGATAAATTACTGACACCAAAACTACCAATATTACAAGTATCATGGCTGCAACTCCGGCCAGAGACGAATAGTTCACGGTAATTCCCTGCCAGAGAGAAGTACTAGCAAAAAGGCCAGCACTAGTCTGAGCCAACAGATAACCCAAAACCACGCTGAGCACAGCGAATGCCAGTGCTTCGGCGATGAAAAGAAAAGAAACGTGAAAAGGTGCTAAGCCTACCGAGGTATAAACACCAATCTCTCGCTTTCGCTCATAGACACTACCGATCATGGTGTTCAGCACTATTAGCACGGATATCAATAACGGAATGAGGATGTTGGGTACCCCGCTGTAACTGAGAGCATCAGAGGCGTAATACATAAAGGTGCCCTCTTTCTCTCCGGCGAAAAGGGTCAAGCCGAAACGGTCCACTAGATTTCTAGCAATTCTGCTGGTAACCTCAGGAGACTGAGGTCGGATAGCGAGAGCCTTGAGCTTGCCACCTAGAGCCATGAGGGTCTGATAGGGCATTATGACTATTAAATCACCAGAAATATGTTGATAGAGACTTTGAAAGGCCTGTACATCTTCCCCGGCCTCTATGGCCTCCATCTCCACCTCGGTGACCTCCATCACCGCCTCGCTGGGGAAGGTCACTGGAGTAAGAGGCTCACCATCGAGGTCTGGGTGACTCTCCAATTCTTCACCCCTGAAACAGCCCACCACTTGAAAATCAGTTCCCCAGATTGACACTTTAGCCTTTTCAGGTTCCTCAAGCGAGACTCCAAGGATTCTTGCAATTCTTTCAGGAAGAAGCACAACTTGCCGCTCGTCCGGTCGAAACCAGCGCCCTCGACTAAGTGTGTCCCCTAGATTACTGACTCTCGGCTCTTGAGCACTCAAACCCACTGCACCTTTTGCCAAAATTTCTTTTTGGCCCAACTGAAGGGGAACCATTGGCGCCTTAGTACGATCCTCATTTTCCAGCCAAACTCTGGGCACCACAAGGGCATCGCCATAGAATCTATTCTCTGTTGTAGCGAGTGCTTCAGGCGGCAGGCTGTCCCAATTGAGGATCTTCATAAGTAAACCTTGATACTGAAATGTTTCCTGCAAACGAAGGCGACCACGATGACGCAAGCTCTTAACAGTAGTGAAACTCATGATGGTGAAGGTGAGGATAATCAAGGTAACGCATGTGAGTAGTGTCCGGATAGGTCGACGTCGCAAATTACTGACACCCAAGACGAAGGCAGCTATAAATGCCTTGGTCCGACTTATCTCTGAACCTCTCATTTGCCGGGCTCGCTGCTGGAGCAGTACCATTTCTTGCTCGAACCGGCCAATGATAATAAGAGCCACAAGCACCGAAAGACCGAGGATAAAAAAAGCAAGTATTACCACCAAAGGGCTGTAGGTGAGTCGAAATGCCGGATGTACCACGTAAATCAGCGCGATAATCAGAGCCAGAATCAGCAAAAAGGCAACGATTCTTTTGTGGATGTCAACAAAAGCGAAAAGTAAACGTTCCAGGCAATAGGCGAAAGGAACAAAAAGGGCTATGTAGAAGAGCACCCCAAAGAGCACATCTTTCTGTGTTTTTTCTATATCATTGTAGATACGACTGGCTAAAGCCCAAGAGGTCCTAGCCTCCTCCATAAACTGATCGTAGCGCAAATTTTCCACTGCTGCCTCGGCTCGTTCGAGAGCCTCAATGCCTTCCTTTTGAAGTGCGCGAATTCTTT
>JASFKF010000341.1:0-3613 GCA_050118775.1 Syntrophobacterales bacterium | reverse complement strand
TCCCATCCCCATGCCGTTTTCAGCAGCGGTGGTAACTGCCAGGGTTGGGCACAGTCCCAACACCAGTCGAAAGGGCGGGAGTTCTTGCCAAAATCCCTTGGTAAACTCTTTGACCACACTCATGGCTAAAATGCCTCCTCTTTGATCTTAGGAAACTCCTCCAGCGCTTCGGTAACCGCCGCAATCACGCCAACAGTGGAAAAAGTTGCACCGCTGAGAGCGTCGACCTTGCCGCCCTCCGATGCAAGCTTGGTTGTATCAAGATCCAGCCCTGCAAACTGGTCGGTGAACTTCGCTTCGACAATTCTGGCGCCCAGCCCAGGAGTCTCGGTGTGACTCATGATGCTTATACCAGTGAGCTTACCGTCCGGTCCCACTCCCACCATGACCTCTATAAGATCATGGTATCCTTTGGCAGAAGCACTGAAGGCTACTGCCTCGGTTTTTCCGTCTTTTTTTGCAGGAAAAACCACTTTTTCTATAGGATTGCCTTCCCCATCTTCCCCCACAACCACGTTGATCCGTTCCTTGATGGGATCGTTGTCGAAGTCTGTCAGAACAGCCTTCATGGAAGGCTCTTGCACGAACTTGATGTACTGATACTCTCGGGGTGCTTTGGTGGCCTCGTTGACATAGGACAAGACAACGCCCGAGGTGGCGCAAATAACGAATAGAACCACGACCATTTTAATTAGATCACGCACCTTCTTTTACCCTCCCATAGACTCGTGGCCGCACCCGATCCAAAAGCGGGGTAGCGGCATTCATTAGCAAGATGGCAAAAGCCACTCCGTCTATGAATCCTCCCCAGTAACGAATGATCATGGTAATCAAACCGCAACCTATACCGAAAATGATCATCCCAGGTCCAGTTACCGGCACGGTTCCTTTATCGGTGGCGAGGAAGAAGGCGCCGATAAACACCCAACCACTCAGCAGGTATACAGTGGGGTTAGCATAGGTCTCGGGGTCGATGAGCCAAAAGATGAGGCCGAAGAGCCAAGCAGAGGCAAGAAAGCTTACAGGGATATGCCAGGTGATAGTACGTCTTACCAAAAGATAGATGCCTCCAATTAGGATGGCCACAACGGAGACCGTACCAATGGTTCCGGGAACGTTACCGATAAAAAGATCCAGCCAGGGCAGATCTATGAGAGCCTCGGCTCCATCCAACTTGATAACCTCTAGGGGTGGATATTCGATGTAGCCTCCGGGGTCCAAGCCAAAAAGGGGCTCAGGCATTATCCAGGTCAGCATCTTACCCGGGAATGAGACTCTAACCACAGCCCATCCCACCAGCACTGCATTGAAAGGATTGTTCCCCAGACCACCATAAATCTCTCTGCCCAGGATCACGGCTATGGCGGTTCCCAGCACAGCTACCCACCAGGGTAATTCGGAAGAGCAGATTAAAGCGAAGAGAAGTCCTAACAGCAGGCCACTTCCATTTTTGACCGCCAGCTTACGTCCCATCAAAGCCTGCATTCCGGCCTCACAGGCCACGGCGGTGGCCATGCAGATAAGGGCCAACTTCAGGGCAGGAAAGCCGAAGAAATAGATGCCAGCCAGAAGTGCAGGGACCAACGCTATCAAGGTGTTGTACATGATAGAGGAGGTAGTGATCTTCTTTTGAATGTGCGGGGCTACTGAAACACGAAGCATAGGATTTTTTGCTGAAATTGCTTTATCCATGTGGCTGACCTCTTATGCTAAGCTGAGCTCACGTTTTCCATAGCGCATCAGATGCAACATGGGTCTTTTCTCGGGACAAACATAGGCACAGATGCCGCATTCAATGCAGTGCAGGAGGTACTTATCTCTAGCTTCCTCAAACATGGAAAACTCACAGTATTTCGATAGTTCATTGGGAAGAAGACGTGAAGGACAATGCCGGACGCAAAGCCCGCAGTTGATGCAGGCGTCTTGAGAGAATCTTTTTGCCTCCGTTGCCGTTTGGAAAATCAGGGCATCCGTCTCCTTGGTAATAGGGATATTCGTATTCATAAGGGCGGCCCCTGTCATGGCGCCACCGGCGATTACCTTCACCGGCTCGCTCTCGAGCCCTGAAAGCTGCTCCATTAGATCTTGCACAACCGTGCCCAGTCTCACCCTGAAGTTTTTTACCGCAGTCATGCCCGCCCCGGAGAGGCTCACCACTTTGTCCACCTGGGGCTTGAGATCCCGGACAGCCTCCACTAGATGCAGAAGAGAGACTGCATCAACCACAGCAACTCCAATGTCCTGCTCGTTTCCGTGGGGCAAAGGAATCTCCCGACCGGTAACGCACTTGATCAAGATGGGATTGAGGCCTGTGGGATACTTGTATTTACCCTGGAAGACCTTAACTCCGAGCCCTGCTAGTTCGCTGGTCAGGGGTGCGGTGAGAGAACCATTGGAACCTACAGCAAGGACAATTTGTGCCTCGTCCAGGAGCTTTTGAATAATCTTTATTCCGGCAAGAATCTCCGAGCTGTTTTTTTGGAGAACAGCACCTTTTGCTGCCATACCTGGTTCAGCGTCAATGCCATTGATTATTACTGTATCCAACGGTTTAGCCCGGGGAATTCCCACCAGAAAAAGAAACTCTTTTGGGCGTTCGGGTTGGGCAAACTTGGCGTGGAGGGGCATGCTCGGCGGGCCGATTTCCACAACCCCGGCAGCTTTCAAGTTTCGCAGAATCTGCCCCCTTTCTTTTTCCAAGAAGCTTTTATCCGTAAGGAGTTCTTCTTCCCAGTCATCGTTACCGTCGGATGCGACGATTACCGAGAGCAGTTCGTTGCCTCTCGGGTCAAACCAGGGTCGAAGGTCCGTTACCTTGCCGGAAACCGAAGCGTGCACTGGCGCCGCGAGAAAATCATCGCTTCGACCGACAAGTTGTCCCGTCTTGACTTGCTCCCCTACCTCGACAACTGGCGTGCAAGACCGATCTAGGGGAAGAACGACCCTCTTGGGAAGAGGAGTGTCCTCGATTGCTCCATTACTGATTTTTTGCGGAGGAAAGAAGACACCGCTAACGGATTTCTTGAGGCCCATAACTTACCTTCTACTTTAGGTGGTTGGAAACGCAGAGAAAAACAAGGTTTAGCGCACCACGAAATTTAGATTAGCCGTCTTGTTTTGCGGAAAAAAGCAGTGGCCGCAGTCGCCATGGTTTTTCAGGCAAGACTTTTAACTTATGATGCATATAAAGCACCAAAATTGCTGATAATTTGGCTCAATACCTGGTGAGCACTAAAGGCTCTAATTTAAGCATCATATATAAACCACACCAACATGATCAGAGTCAAGACCATTTTTTCACGAAGTCAAATTGAGATTGTAGACATCTTACAATAAATAGCAGCGTAGCGTAATGACCTAATGACAGCAAAGCATAATGACCCAAATCGTCTTGCGCCCTGCGCCTTTAGCCCTTGGCTCCATGCGCCATGCCCTATGCCCTATTAGGCACACCTGTTGCATGTAAATAGTTGGGATGTAATGGACTTTGCATTGCAATATCCTCTCTGGGTTTTGTAGAATTTCTTAAGCAATTAGACACACTCGAACAGCAGAACCAAAAACCGTAGAATGATGAAGTGATCACTTCGATTTTCGAAATTCCTTATTCGAT
>JASFKF010000340.1:0-3629 GCA_050118775.1 Syntrophobacterales bacterium | reverse complement strand
TCCTGACTCTTAACCGTAGGTTTCTAAGGTATAACAGGTGAAGCTAAAACTGTGCCAGTATGACTCCCACCAGAACTTTGTCTCTTCTGTTGGGAGTCCAGGATCTTAGCCGGGATTCTCCTCGACTTGGTTTAGCATTGATTTTGACAGTTTTCCGACATCCAACTATTACTGGCCTGGGTAAACACTTCGGTCTTTGTCAGAACTCATCCTCCAGCAGCAGATTTGTCTTTTGCACCTCCTCACCTACCATCTCTGGCTGAGGCTAGATCTCAGCAAACATAAGCGAAATTCTCTAATTTAGAGAATCCCTGTCCTTTCTAATGCAAAGCTTGCTGTAATTAATGGCAGAGTAGGCAAGTCTAGTTTGGAAGATGCGGTGGAGTGAGTAAGTAAATCCTTAGTTCTTGGCTGTGCAACTAGAACCAGGAGGTGGTTCTCATGTTAAGTCAAAATAAACGAACAAATAAGAAGATATTACATCCGATCCGACTGATCTTCATCTTGCTGGTTGCAATGCTAATCCCAATCAATGGCTATGCAGCGGATATAGATGCCGAAGTTACCAAAGCGGTGTTGAAAGGTGACACCGCTGCCATGCAACTTCTGCTGTCTCAGGGCGCTAATATCAAAACCAAGGATAGGATTTATGGCCGGACATTGCTTCATCTCGCAGTGGAAAGGGGTCACAGGGACATGGTGGAACTGCTGATCGCCAACGGTGCCGAGGTAAACGCCAAGGACGAGGTTAACGGTTGGACGCCGTTGCATCAAGCAGCTCAAAGAGACGACAGGGTTATGGCGCAATTGCTGATCGCCAATAAGGCCAACGTAAACATTAAAGACGAGGTTAACAACCGAACACCGCTATTCTTTGCTGTTTTATGGGGCAACAAGGACATGGTGGAACTGCTCGTCGCCAATGGCGCCGACATCAACGCCAAAGCATATTTCGACACCACAGTTTTGCACCTGGCCTCGGAGAGAGGAGACAAAGACATGGTGCAGCTACTGGTCAGTAAAGGCGCCGATGTGAACGCCAAAGATGAGGTTGGGGAGACCGCCATGGGCTGCGCCGCGAGATGTGGCAACTTTGAGATCGCTATAATACTCCAGAATGCCGGAGCCAAGCAATAAGCAGCCAGCAAAGGACAGAGGACAGACGACAGAGGTCAGAAGTCAGAGATCAGATGACGGAAGGTAACTAGGCACTAGGGACTATGCACTAGGCACTACGGAACGACGCGGAGATGGGGCGAGACGGAGACACGGCGATTTCGGATTTCAGAATGTGGTACCATTTCAATGACTTCAACGGTTTCAATGGCTTTAACGATTTCAACGATTTGCCGTTTACCATTACGACTTCAACGATTTGAACGGCTTTAACGACTTGAACGGTGTGAACGGCCTATGCCCCATGCTTCATGCCC
Organism: Syntrophobacterales bacterium; assembly: GCA_050118775.1. Taxonomy (GTDB): domain Bacteria; phylum Desulfobacterota; class Syntrophobacteria; order BM002; family BM002; genus BM002. The sequence continues at coordinate 2,196 of JASFKF010000340.1, read as the reverse complement.
ACGCAGTTACGATGCATAGATCGAGCACTTCCTAACCGCCATGGCCGCTTCCTGCAAAGCCTCGGCAAAGGTTGGATGACCGTGGACGGTTCGGGCAATGTCTTCGGAACTAGCAACAAACTCCACCGCCAGCACACATTCTGCTATCATGTCTGAGGCACGGGGTCCGAGGATGTGGACGCCCAGGATGCGGTCGGTCTTGGAGTGGGCAATTATCTTAACAAACCCATCCTTTTCACCCATGCAACGCGCCCGACCAGCACCGGCAAAGGGATAGGTGCCGACACAGTAATCAATGTTGCGCTCTTTTGCCTGTTCTTCCGTGAGCCCCACGCTCGCCACCTCTGGCCAGGTGTAAATTATGGAAGGAATGGCATCGTAATTGACCTCTCCAGGGAGCCCGGCAATACATTCAACCGCAGCGATTCCCTCGGCAGAGGCGGCGTGGGCTAGGGCCGGACCAGGGATAAGGTCGCCAATTGCATAAATGGATTTGACATTGGTTTGAAACTGTTCGTCTACTAAAACGTGGCCGGCTCTGGGATCCAGTTCCACACCTATTTCCTCCAGACCAAGGTCTCGAGTCAGAGGTCTACGCCCCACGGCGACCAGTAAGCGGTCGCAATTCATGGTTTCTTTTTTCCCATTCTTTTCAAGGCTCACCTGGACCTTTTTACCCGACACCTTTGCCCCTGAGACCTTAGTTTGAAGGCGAAAAGTCAAACCCTGTTTGGTAAGAATTCTTTCAAGACCTCGAGCTACCTGCCCATCCAGCAGAGTGGCTATCTGCGGGAGCATCTCGATTGTGGTCACCTTGGATCCCAATCGCAGCCAGACAGATCCCAACTCGAGCCCAATATAACCGCCCCCCACAATGCCTAGGTGTTTGGGGACAGAATCGAAGGTCAAGGCCTCGGTAGAGCTGACGATTCGATGACCGTCAAATTCAAGACCAGGCACGGCCAGTGGTTCACTGCCAGTGGCTAACAAAATGGCCTTTGCTTTAATATTTTGCCGATCACTCTTGCGGCGGGAACCCGGTTTTTTCAGCACTTCGACCTGATCTTCAGCCACAAGGCGACCGGTGCCTTGTAAAATGTCAACCTTATTGCCCTCTAGAAGTTTGCGCACATTATCAGTCAGTTCCTGCACCACCTGCTCTTTTCTCGCCATCATGGCAGCTAAATCCAGAGTCACCTTGCCTGTCTTGATCCCGTGCTCAGCGAAATGAGCCTTGGCAAGATGGTAGTATTCGCTGGAATCGAGCAGGGCCTTGCTGGGAATGCAGCCAACATTCAAACAAACGCCACCCAAGCGTGGCTCCTTCTCAATGCAGGCCACCTTCATCTCCAGCTGCGCCGCCCGCACTGCTGCCACGTATCCACCAGGCCCCGAGCCGATGATGACCAAATCGTAAGTTTCATTCTTAGCCATGTTTTTCTATCCCATGTTGAGGTTTGAGCCCTTACCTAATGTGCCTGAGTTAAAAAAAACCTATCAGGTTCTGTGGATGTGTGATGTGAGATGTGCGATGTGGGATAAAACGTTATCTGTTTAGGAACACACATCCCATATCTCAAATCCACAATCAGAGATTCCAGTAGCCAGCAGCCAGTAGTCGAAAAGAAATTACTCTTGATTGCTGTTCTCCTGAATTCTGGATTCTGACTTCTGGCTTCTTACTCTATGCCCCATGCTCTATGCGCTATGCGATCCCGGACACCGGACGGGAACTAAATCTCAATCATAATCCGGTCTGGTTCCTCGATGAACTCCTTGATGCGCACCAAAAATGTGACTGCTTGTCTTCCATCGACAATACGGTGATCGTATGTCAATGCCACATACATCATTGGCCGCACTACCACCTGACCATCTAATACCACCGGGCGATTTTCAATCTTGTGCATGCCCAGAATACCGCTCTGGGGAATATTTAGAATCGGAGTGCTTAATAGTGAACCAAACACTCCGCCGTTTGTGATGGTAAAGGTGCCCCCCTCCAGGTCGGCAAGTTCAAGACGGTTTTCCTGGATTTTCTTTACATAGTCAATAATGGCCTGCTCCAGCTGGGCGAAACTCAGTTTGTCTGCATCGCGAATCACCGGCACCACCAGACCACGTTCAGCACCAATGGCAACGCCTAAGTGATAGTAGTTGTGATAGATGATGTCCTTGTTTTCTAGGTAAGCGTTT
>JASFKF010000339.1:0-3634 GCA_050118775.1 Syntrophobacterales bacterium | reverse complement strand
GTAGATCTAAGTCGTCACTGGCTAACTTTTATCTGGTCTAATCTTGCAAACAAACCCCTTAAAGGTGTCCAGGTACTTTGACTTTACCGAATTCTTTGAAACTTGCTTTGGATCAGCAAGGACTTGACGCAACTCCTCCGTGTACTTCTCACCCAAGTTCATAAAGGTAATTGACATTCCCCAGTGTTTGTCTGCGGTGAAATAGTTGCGAGAGGCCACCGAGCCATCCACCCGAACGCTTCTGTTCGATTTGGGATTGGTTATTTTAAGCGAAAAAGCCGTTCCGGGTCGGTGGGGGTTCTTCGTGAAACAAATGCAGCCCTTTGCTGAGAGACGTCTCACCTCAGCCGTAACCCTTTTACCTCCTTTTTTGTAGGAGACCAACAACTTGGCATCAGAAATTTCTATCTCTGAATCAGGTTCAGTGCTTGCAGGTGCAGCCACATCAGAAACAGCCTCTTCCAGCTCTTCCGGCTGGACATCTTTGTTTTCGAGAGAATTAGCAACTATCCCGCAAAGAAACACTCTGTCACTTTCAGACAAGGAGGTAAGCTTGACTTCGACGCCGTACGACGTTTTTCCATCATCATTAGAGTCATCGACAGCAGTACTCACCACCTCCCCTGTCATGTGTAAAGCCCGGTTTTCTGGAGTCTTAACGAGCAGGCTGATTTCCCCTTCCGAAGGTAGTGGGGATTCGCTGGCCACATGCACGCGTGAGACACTGATACAACTAGTTATTCCATCAGTGGGACCCTGAGGGGTTAACAAGGTAACAGGCCATTTGACCTCGGCTTTTTGGTCCTCATATTTTTGAGATGCTGGGGGTGTATCCATAAGTGTATCTCCGCAATGCTGGTTCAAAAGTTGAGATACTGTTAGATGCCTGTGATTAACTGAATCTTTGAAAAGATGATTCCATCGAGACCCCTTGAAAAAGCCTCCAAAGCGGTCTGGCTTTATTGAAGATGCAACGTTTGTACCATCTTTTCTGCCGGTATTCTCAGGAGGGACCTCAGAGATTTAGAGGGTAGAACCCCTTTTGCCCGTCCCATCATGGGCTACTTTGGTCTCTAGGGTTGAAACTATGTATGGAGGGATTCAAAACTTTTGAAATGTTTCATCTATTTTTCGCAGTTCGCCTAACTAGCTATAAAATCCAGCCATGTCATGACATCGATGAAACCTTTCCGAAATCGTTCAACTTATTTGCTGAACAATCTCAAGATTCAAACAATAGGGTTAGTTTTCAAGACACCTCACAGGCATAGAAGGTGCTCATAGTAGGACCATCCCACTTCTTTTCACCAAGCTTTCGAGTCGGAGAAGAATAAGGTCTTCTGAACCATCAAAACTAGGTGGGATTAGTGGTTATGTTCAGCTAGCTCAGTCTTGATTGTCCTGGCGCGTTTCTCTTGAGTATCAGTCTTTCGAGCCTTGCATATACACACTATGTATAGACAGCTCTTTAGTGATGAAGGATAGTTGCATAATTCTTGCTAGGGAGTTTAGAGGGAATGAATACCACTACTTAGCACAGGTAAGTAACCTGATTTTAATGTTTTTTACCTAAAGGAGAAAAATTGTGGAAAAGACATCAAAAAACAATGACCCGCAAGATAACAAAACAAGGCAGACAGAGGAAGATCTCTCTTCTTTGCTGGATAGCATCAATACGGAGATAGACGGCATGGCGGAAGTTGCTGCACAAGAAGAGTCAACTAATAAGGATACACCTCTCAGTGCCGGGGACGCATATGCAGAGTTAGATCCAGAGCTATTTTTTGAAGAAGAAAATTTACAACTGGATCCTGAGACAGCTGAGGATTCCGCCAACCCTTCCAATGAGATCCAACCCAAGGAAGGAGGTCCAAAAACCGAAATGGATGCATCGGTGGATGACAAAGATAAGGATGAAAAAATGGTGGCTGAGAAAGAAAAGTTGAATACCGATACTGAGGGAGCTGAGACGACAGGTGAAGAAAATGCACCAGTCTCGATATCGAGTGACAAAATCCGTGAAGATGTAGACAGGACAGTTGATGAGAAAATTACTCCCATCACCAGAAAGTCCAACAAAAATTCGTCTGGTAACCGTGAACCTGAATCTGAGGTGGAAGAGAAAGGAGAAGCTGCTCGTCAGAAACTTGAGGCAGTTCTTTCCAATAGCGACTTGGCTAATTTAATGAACAGCAGGATAGAAAAGATTGTAATTCGCACGCTCGAAGAGCAAGTGCCCGTCATTGTCGAACGGAGCATTTTAGATGCGATAAAAAAAATCTTATTGGCCATGTAATAACTCAACAATAGAAAGCGGACTATGTAGGCTGCTCGGAAAGTCATTTATGCACAAGTCACTGAAGCTATTCAAATTAGATCATGATTTCAGTCAACAGCAACTGAAACAAACGTACAAGCGTCTAGTCCAAGTATGTCATCCTGATAGATTTTTTTCCAATCCCACCTTGAGGAGACAGGCAGAGGAGAAGCTGAAACAGATAAATTATGCCTACGAGAGATTGCAGGAGCACCTTTCTCAGCGGACATCGGATTCTTTCCAGCGGGAAGCAAAACGTCCACCTGTAGATGAACCGCTCTTCAAGAGGTCTAACTTGCAATCACGTGATCATTACTCAAAAACCCGAGAATCGATCAGGAATAATGGTGATGACAATATCTTAAAAGCGCAGTTTTTCAGAAGACTTTGCTACTCCTTGTTCACCCTTTCGGCTGTATCAGTATTGCTATTTATTGCATTCAATTTTGCATTCAGCAAGAATGAAAATTTTATCGTCATATCTAAACAGCTTGATGAAAAATACGGATTTAATAATTTGAAGTTTGGTATGAGTCCTCAACAAATCAAGGAACTTATTGGGCTAGCTACATTTGAACAAGACGAAAATACATTTTTTAAATCAATTACATTTACCGGTACAATACTCAACAAAATAGGACATTATTCACTTGACTCAGTGAGCTGTTTTTTCTTGAAAGACAGCCTCTACAGAATAGATATCTCTTTCTCAAAAAATCGAGATGAGATTTTTAAATTCTTAAGAAAAATGTATGGGACACCCTACAACAATAACAATTGGACAAGACAAAGAAAAAAGTTGGTAGGCAAATCATGGGAAGGTATAAATGTCCGTGCAACCATATTGGGTGAGTACGTGGCATCTAAAAAAATTACTGTCTGGGACTCACTTGTAATCCAAGAAATCCATATATCCTCTGAAGCACGCAAATTGAGAAAAGATGGCTTCGCCAAGGTAACGCCGGGCAATCATGCTATTTGACCAACCATGATGGATATTCGCGTTGGTTGTCTCGTTGGTCTGAATTGTCTGTCCAATCTAACGCAAGCCAATTTGTAGAGCAGTCCGTCATAAATTCACTGGCACATTTCCTGCAAATTCGATCTTTGGGGGAAGAGGGGTTCCTCAACCACTTGTTCTCAAACGGACCTTTTTCTGTCGCTGCTTACGCGTTAAGCTCTCCGGTGCTGGGAAAATTAGAGGAAGGGTTCACAAAATGAAGGCTAAAGAACACTTCGTGGATTCAAGAGTTAAATTGAAATGGCCCGTTATAGCCAAAGTTGATGACAGAATAATAGAAGGCGTAACAAAAGAAG
>JASFKF010000338.1:0-3636 GCA_050118775.1 Syntrophobacterales bacterium | reverse complement strand
GCAACTTACAAGTTCATTGAACTGCCCCAGGATGTTTACTACATATCCACTTTGCCGGTTAAGATGGACCCAGTTGACGTAGCCCTCATCGCGGTGGCTGCTATGGTCATCAGCCTAGTGGCGACTTTGTATCCGGCCTGGCAAGCTTCACGACTTGAACCCGCGGAGGCCATCCGCTATGAATAGCGCCGAGCCTCTCCTTCAGGTAAAGGGGCTGCACAAACATTTCGGCAGCGGCGAAAGGAGGGTGGATGTACTGCGTGGAATCGATCTAACCATCTCAGGGCAAGAAAGTATTGCGGTGGTCGGCGCTTCGGGGGTGGGGAAGACCACGCTCCTGCACATTCTGGGAACCCTAGAGCGACCAAGCGCTGGTGAGGTTATCTATGAAGGAGTTGATGTGTTAACCTTCCCTGAACCCCAGCTGGCCGCCTACCGCAATCGCAGTATTGGCTTTGTCTTTCAGTTCCACCATCTGCTGTCTGAGTTTACCGCACTGGAAAATGTCATGTTACCACCGCTCATCGGACGGATGAGCAAAAGAGAGTCAAGAGAGAGCGCCCATTACGTTTTGGATCTGGTTGGCTTGAGCCACCGTATTCAACATCGTGTTGGAGAACTTTCTGGAGGCGAGCAGCAGAGGGTTGCTGTAGCGAGGGCACTGGTGTTGAACCCGAAAGTGCTTCTCGCGGACGAGCCCACGGGCAACTTGGACACTAGAAGCAGTCGAAACATTCACGAACTTCTGCTTCGTCTCAACCAGGAACAAAAAGTGAGTTTGGTTGTCGTTACCCATAATATGGAACTTGCAGGCATGATGCAGAGGCAGTTGCATATGAAGGACGGATTGCTGAACGAGATCGAGTGACCTGCGGAGAGCGAGTAAGTTGTGAAATTTCGCCTTCTATTTGTTCTTCTGGGACTGTCTCTCGTCTGGCCCCAGCCGCTCTATTCCAGAGCCATACGTCTTACCGTCATACCCCTCACTTTTTACAGTGAGGAGGACCTTACTCATCTACGCAAGCCATTAATGGACATGATGGTTAGAACCCTTAGACAGCAAGGATTCCAACCAGTGTCCGCTCTTGAGCTCTTAGAAGAAAAGCCGTTGTTGGCGGCTGGTGAAATGTCGGATGTTCAGGCTCGGAAAGTCGGCGCAGAACTGCAAACTAATTTTGTCATATATGGAAGCGTGAGCAAGATAGGAGAGCAAATCAGTTTTGACGTGCGGCTGGTGGATGTAAACAATCAGCGTCCCACCGCTTCCATCTATGTGACCCAAGAAGGGTTGGAAAATCTTGCCAGTGCGGTGTCTGATCTTTCAGGAGAGGTTGGCATTCGTATACTGAGAAGAAAAAAGATCCTTAGGGTTAGCGTGGCCGGCAATGAGCGTATCGAAACCGAGGCCATTAAACTCAATATAAAAACCAAAAGCGGCGACCTCTTCGATCAAGCCAAACTGCGCCAGGATTTGACAGAGATCTACAAGATGGGCTATTTCAAGGAGGTCCGTATAGAGGCTGAAGATACGCCACAGGGACAGGATGTGATCTTTGTGGTGGCAGAAAAGCCTACGATCAACAAAGTTACTATCCGTGGCGCCAAGGTTATACCGAAAGAAGACGTTGAAGCTGCAATGACCACACGACAATATAGTATACTTCAGCGGACAGTTCTGAAGGAGGACGTGGAGAAAATTCGGGCGCTCTATCGGGACAAAGGCTACTATGATGCAGAGGTTACCTATGAAGTGGAGTCTCTCGAGGGAAACCGTGCAGATGTCTCCTTTCGCATAAAGGAGAAAAAGAAGCTCTATGTTCGGAGGATTACCTTCGCCGGCAATCAGCACTTCGCAGATGATGAACTCAGAGATATAATCCAGACCTCCGAGAAAGGTATGTTTTTCTGGCTCACCGAATCGGGGATTCTAAAACGAGACAAGCTCGAGGTCGATTCAGATAGGCTCGCCGCCTTCTACCTGAATCACGGTTTTATGGATGTTAAGGTAGGAAGGCCTGAGGCCACTTACGATGAAGAGGGTATCTACATCAACTTTTCCATCGATGAGGGTCTTCGATTCCGAGTGGGTAAAGTGGACGTAAGCGGAAAAGATATTGAGCCAAAGATTAACCTTCTAGGTATTATCGAGCTATCGGAGGAAAAGTACTTCAACCGTGAAGTTCTGGCAAAAGATCTTCAGAATCTCACAGATTTCTTTACCTCCCGGGGATACGCTTTTGCCGAGGTTGCACCAAAAATTACCAAAGACGAAACCTACCAGGTAGTCAATGTTGACTATGAGATCAAGAAAGGTGAGTTAGTCGATTTTGCCAGGATTAATATTGTCGGCAATAACAAGACTCGTGACAAGGTCATCCGGCGGCAGTTAAAGGTGGTTGAGGGGGCACGCTATAGTAGGGCCAATCTGGAAAGAAGTGTTCGTAATCTGCAGAGACTTGACTTTTTCGAAACGGCAGAACTGGATACGAGAAAGGGTAAGGCAGCCGACAAAATGGATGTTGATGTGAAAGTCAAGGAAAAGGCCACAAGATACATCTCTGCGGGAGCTGGCTATAGTTCGGCAGATGAAGTCTTCTTTCAAACGCAGGTTGCCGAGAGAAATCTCTTCGGCCGCGGTCAGAATCTACAATTTAATGCCCAATTAGGGTCCCTGGCCAACAGGTTTACCCTGAAATTTACCGAACCTTGGCTATTCGACATTCCTCTTTCCTGGACAATGGAGGCTTATAACTGGTCTAGGGACTATGATGAATATAACAAGACAAGCTGGGGAGGAAGGACCGCTTTCAGTTATCCAGTCTGGGATTACACCAGGCTTTACCTTTCGTATATTTATGACGACGCAGAAATATCAAATGTGTCTTCCGACGCAGCCGATATTATTAAAGATCAAGAGGGGAAACTGGTCACTAGTGCAATTAGCTCCACCTTGAGAAGAGACAGTAGAGACCACCATTTTCTTACCACCCGTGGGTCAGATAACAGTTTGACAGTGGACTACGCTGGAGGATTGCTCGGTGGGGATGCCGGCTACATTAAGGGCGAGGTCAACTCGAGCTGGTATTTTCCGCTATTTTGGGACTGTGTGGGATTCCTGCATGGCAAGACCGGATATATTGAGGAAAATGATGGTGAAGTACCCATTTATGAACGTTTTTACTTGGGAGGTATTAACTCTATTAGATCTTTTGGTTCAGGAAAGGTAAGTCCCAGGGATCCTGAGACAGGTGATCGCATAGGGGGAAACAAAATGGTGCTCTTCAACGCGGAGTTCCTCTTTCCCCTCATAAAAGAGCAGGGGGTTAGGGGAGTACTCTTCTTTGATGCAGGCAATGCCTACGATAATGGAGACAATGTCGACTTAGGTGATTTAAAGTATGCCATCGGTGGCGGCATAAGGTGGTACTCTCCCATGGGGCCTTTAAGGCTTGAGTATGGCTACAATCCTGATCAAAAGGAGGGAGACCCAAAAAGCAAGTGGCAGTTCTCTATGGGGGTTTTCTTCTAATTGCGCAGAGGGAAAACCTTCTATATTATAAGCTTTGGAGTGCTCTATAGGGCGCCAACAACAACATATGGAGGCAATTAGGGTTAAGGAGAATGGACATGAGGATT
>JASFKF010000337.1:0-3641 GCA_050118775.1 Syntrophobacterales bacterium | reverse complement strand
AGAGCATCAACAGTGGAATAAACAAGGGCATCACATGGACAATATCATAGTATTTGGAGGTGGCTATCAGTAGACTCATAACTGAACAGGGTAAGATCAAAACTGCAATTCCGGTGCGCATGGTTGCGAGGGAGGTCCTTTTTTCTGCCAAGAGAAGCTGAACCTCGTTTAGGATCAAGCTCTCCTGCTCATATTCCATCGAATTCATAAAAATATTCCCCCTAGAATACGCTGTCGCACTCAAAGTAACTTACCTCAAATTATCACGCCTAGAGGATATCACTTAGCACATTTGTGCAAATCTTATGAATGGCAAATAGATACATTTTGCAACACTACGGTTTTCAAGTGAAACGCGAGGTAATATACTTAAAATACTAAATAATTAAAACAATAAATTTACTATCGTTGCGATATGCAATGTTTCTGTTGAGTCGAGACCTAAGGAGATAAGCACCAAATAATCGCATGATCTCGTATATTTACATTTAAATTCTCAGCTGTGGCACAGTTTTTGAGTTACCTTCGTAATGGAGAAGAGTATATGCAATCCGAAGAATTGCCTGCAGGAGAAGGCAGTGTGAGTTTGGCAGAAAGGCTCGAGAGAACCATGCTGGCCATCACCTTCGCGGAAATGGGAAAGCATGAATGGGCCCGGAAACTCCTGGGTGAGCTAGATGAGAACCGCCGGCAAAAGGCTCAGGGGGCACTGAAAGATAAATTTATAACCATTGAACTCTATCTCGAATCATTATGTGATCGGAGCGTCAGGATCGAGAAGCAAAAGTTCTTTAGTAGTAGACATCACTTAATTTTTGTTAAGGACCTTAAGGGGTTAGTCAGGCATCATTTGATCTTCACATTGAAATTTCTCAGTGAGAATACACCAGTTGAAATCCTTGAAAAGCTTATGGGGTGGCATTTGCGAGACGTTTTGCCAAAAGCCGGAAAGCATGTTGTCCTGGTGAGTGATGAGGGCCTTCATGTGCCATCATTGGGCGGACTGAACCTATGATAACAGGCCACCGCCGGATGGAATGTGGCATGACCCGCAGGATCATTTCTCAATAGACTCTTTCTGCGACGTAAGCGCGCTAGAACCTCTTTACCATTCACCTCGACGGGGGGCGGTACACGGGTTGCTTTTACCCGTGGGCCGCCCCAAATTCATTTCTAGACCTTTTTTTGGCTCTCTTCCTAGCGCTAAGTGGCAACCGCCCCCTGGCCTGAATCTCTCTAGGCAATCTTTGTACAGACCTCTGTACAACAGTTTTCTCATTGCTAGATGGGTGACTTTGGCCTAGACTAATTCAACGCTCAGGGTGATCTGTCAGAAAATGAGCCGTAAACTCCAGTCTTGGATCAGTGCTTCCCTCTAGCTGCGACATGGTAGGTTTTACAAGGTGACTAATCTTTAAGCCCACATCCAACAGGGTAGCCACCACGAAGACCGACTGGTCTTTTTTGAGAGGACAGCAAATATGCTGAATACTATACGCGGCAGAATTATCGCAGTCTTGATACTGGGTCTTATTTTGCTCCTTGTGATTACAGGGATGAATTTTTGGAATGTTCTCTCGGTGAACAAAAAATTGCATATTATTGAAAACTACGATGATTTGTTTAACAACATCTTGGAGGTCCGACGCTATGAAAAAAACTTCATTTTATATAGAGATGTAAGCAACTTAAAAGAGTCACTCGAGTACTTGGATAAAGCAGAAGATTTGGCTACCGGACTATCATCTAATATCTCTGAGATAGTTGGCGGTAATGCCTTTGACCGCTTTATCTCTACATTGCATAGTTATCGGCAGATAATCGCCAAACATACTGACTCGGATAACGTTCAAATGAGTCAATCTGATATAAAAATTTTGAGATCACGAGGTCAGCAGCTCATAGAGTTCGTCCGTAGATTTATCGATATAAAGCGGCAGAGGATCGACCGAGCCCTCTACCACTCCATATTAATACCCTTTTTGTTTCTCTTTATCTTTCTAACATTAATCCTGCTGACCTTTCGTATTGTGGTGAGGGACATTTTCCAACCCTTACAACTTATCGAGCGGACAACGAAAGAGATCGCCAGGGGCAACTTTGCCCCCATAGAGTATACGGGCCGGGCCAGAGACGAGATATACGATCTCACTACCGCCTTCAACAAGATGGCCAGAGAAATAGATGAAAGGCAGGAGGAGTTGGTGCAGTCACGTAAGATCGCCGCTCTCGGCACCTTTACTGCCGGGGTTGCTCACGAGATCAACAATCCTCTTAACAATATCTCCCTGACGGCAGAGGCCCTCATCGAAGACTTCGGGCCGGAAATACCGGGGGAAGCCAAAGAACTCGTTTTGGATATTCTTTTCCAAAGCGAGCGAGCAGCTGATGTTGTCGGAAATCTCCTGGACTTTTCCAGGAGCGAACGCTCATCCTCATGTACACTTCTTGTTGAAGATGTGATTAGGCGTACCATAAAGTTGGTCAAGAACCAGATGATGCTTTCGGGAATTCAGCCGAGGGTGAAAATCGCCCCGGGAATTCTCAAAATCAGAGGGACCCTACGCCATCTTCAGCAGGTCTTTTTGAATCTTTTCTTAAATGCCGTCCACGCCATGCCCGACGGAGGCGAGCTCACGGTAAAGGCAAAAACATATTCTGAAGATTTCGTCAGAATTGATGTGAAGGATACGGGGGTGGGCATCAAGGGTGAGGATTTGCAGAAGATATTTGATCCCTTCTTTACCACCAAGGGCGTAGGGCGGGGCACCGGCTTGGGTCTCTCGGTAACCTACGCCATTGTAAAGGAGCATGAAGGCTATATCGAGGTGGACAGCGAAGTGGGGAAGGGCTCCACCTTCTCTGTCTATATCCCCATTTGCAAGGAAACAATTGAGGTCGAGGATGGACGCTCGAATAGCGATAATTGATGATGAACTCACGGTGTGCCGCCGGCTACAAAAGGCGCTATCGAAAGAGGGCTATGAGGTGGAGACTTTTCAGGCGGCCTGGCCTTTTCTCGAGCGTATGGCCCGGGCGCAGTTTCAGGTGATATTTCTTGATCTCAGGCTGTCGGATAGCGATGGCATGAGGCTATTGCCAGAGATAAAGAGGAGATGGGAGCAGGCCGAGGTTGTTATCATCACCGGCTATGGCTCCATAAATTCTGCCGTTGAGGCTATCCAGAAAGGGGCCTATCATTACCTCACTAAGCCTCTGAAGCTTGAAGATGTCCGGTTGCTGGCTCATCGGGCCTTGGAAAAAGTACGGCTCAGGCAAGAGGTTGATGCTCTGAAAAAGGTCCTGGGAGGTCAGCGCAGTTCCTTTAATGGACTCATTGGCACCAGCAAGGTGATGCAAGAGATCTTTAGCCTGATCCAGAAGGTGGCGGTGGTAGATTGTAACGTCCTTCTCCAGGGAGATACTGGTACAGGAAAAGAACTTGTAGCTAGAGCGATTCACAACTTGAGCCCTAGGAGCTCCTATCCTTTTGTCTCTTTCAATTGCGGCAGTTTTACTGAGGAGTTGATAAGCAGCGAATTATTCGGCCATGACAAGGGGGCCTTTACCGGCGCCGTTGCCACCAAGATAGGCCTTTTGGAGACCTCTCACAGGGGAACGGTCTTTTTGGACGAGATAGG
>JASFKF010000336.1:0-3651 GCA_050118775.1 Syntrophobacterales bacterium | reverse complement strand
TGCTCTTTGAAAAATGAATATCCCCACAGCCCTGGATGTAGTGCCTGATCCCAAATAGCAAAAGTGTGGAGTATGTAATGCACAGTCAAAGGGTCTGATTAGGCTTCAGATCATCACTTTTTACCGATACTAATTGGAGTACAATCTTTCTGCCATATGCTATCTAAATATGTCCTTCGAACGTCGCCGTCGCCTGCCACCCATGATAAGCCCCACGATCCAGCCAAGGGTCATAACACCAGCCCCGTAGAGAAACCAACGCATATTGCTGGAAGATTGCAGCTTATCGTAAGTTCTCTGCGCTTGCGCTACTTTCGCCTTTAACTCGGGTAGCTCTGAAGCAAGCTTTTCATGGGCTTCCTGCAGTCCCAAGTAATTTGTAGAGCCTTTTTTAAGAGTCTCGTACTCTTTGCTACTTGTCTCCAGATTCTCTTTGAGCGAAGCCAACTCTTTCTCAACTCTTTCATTCTCTTGCCCCAGTTCTCGAGTCCTAGTCTCAATTTCACTGATTTGGGATTCGAGTATTTCTTTTTCCTCTGCAAGTTTTTCGGCAGTGAATTTCCAGGGAGGTCTGTCAGTAAGATACCTCTCAAGGGTCCAGCCAGTTCGACCATCTGGTAGACTCACCTCCGCCCACCCGTTCTCTGCCCTGCTCACAGTTACCCTCGTACCTATTGGCAGTGAAGCAATAATACGATGACTGATATCAGGCCCACTTCGGAGGATGACCTCCAGGGTGGTATCTGAGACATAAAGTGTCTTGGCCCAGGTTTTGGAGCTAAACAGCCATACAGTGAGTAATATTGCAAGGGCAACAAGGTGCACCACTCTTCTCAGTAGTTGTATCTTTCTATTAGTTTTCATTGTCCTCTCAAATTTAGATGACGTCGCAGACAGTACTATTCAATGACACAACTTGATCAATTTGGATCATGACCATAACTCTGTAAAACACACTATGTCAACACAGTGTCTAAAATAGCAATTGAAATCTCAAACCTTTTGTGTTTCACTGATTCCTGCGTTTCCCTATCTTTCTGGCTCTTGGCCTTATCTCCAAAAAATCGTTGCTAATAGTGTATAGTGTTGTCTTTTTAGGCATCTATTTTGCAGACCACTTTAGGCGGAAAGATATCTATAATAACTGCACTTCCTTACGGCACAACTTGACTGCTCTCTTCCCCACAAAGATGGGAGGCTTTCAGATATGATCTTCAATCCTATTTTGGGTCGGTTTTCTTCTGACCTTGCAATCGATCTTGGTACAGCAAATACCCTTGTCTATGTAAAAGGAAAGGGCATCATAATTAATGAACCCTCTGTTGTGGCAGTAAGCAACAATGGAAAGGGCAGAAACAGTATCCTTGCTGTAGGAAATGAAGCCAAACTGATGCTCGGCCGGACTCCCGGTACCATCGTTGCCGTTCGCCCGATGAAAGATGGGGTAATAGCCGATTTTGATGTAACCCAGGCCATGCTCCGGCATTTTATCGGAAAGGTACATAACGGCCGGAGATTGATTCGACCGCGAATCATCGTATGTGTGCCGTCGGGGATCACTCTGGTGGAAAAGAGAGCAGTACGTGAAGCTGCACAGTCAGCTGGGGCTCGCGAGGTTTTTTTCATTGAGGAGCCAATGGCTGCAGCTATCGGTGCGGGACTTCCCGTCACCGAACCTACCTGCAGCATGGTAGTGGACATTGGCGGTGGTACAACCGAGGTGGCAGTGATCTCTCTCGCTGGCATTGTTTATAGCAAATCAGTAAGGGTAGGCGGCAATCACATGGATGAAGCCATCCTGCAGCACATAAAACAAAAATACAACCTGCTCATTGGCGATCAGACCGCAGAGCTTGTAAAAACTACAATCGGCAATGCTTTTGAAAACAACAAAGCAGAACAAATGCAGATCAAGGGACGAGATCTTGTCGCAGGTATTCCCAAGATTGTCGAGATAGAATCGAATGAGGTACGAGGAGCTATAAAGGATCAGCTACAGACAATCGTAGGCACCGTCAAGATTTCTCTTGAGCAGACTCCACCGGAATTGGCCGGTGATATTGTAGAAAAGGGAATTGTACTTACTGGAGGCGGAGCCCTTCTAAAAAATATTGACAAACTTTTGTATGAGGAAACAGGCCTTCCCATAACTATAGCCGAAGATCCACTCTCCGCAGTGGTAATGGGCTCAGGAAAAGCTCTTGACTCTATAGACACACTAAGACAAGTAATGGTTTAGGAGACCGGTGTAGCGTCTCGTTTGCAAGTAAGAGAAAAGACACTGTGAGTTAATTGTGATAGGACGTAACCTTCTATTCCCTGCCAGATTATTCTCTAGTCTCGTTCGAGATTTCCGGTTTCTCAGAGTTTAAACACTCGGAGATCGCATACTCCTTGTTGCAGTCCCAACAGAAAATATGGTTATCGCCCATAGACCAGGAAATATGCTTATGACCGTCTGGACACTTCCTGGGTGGCCCCGAAGTAGATTCCTTCTTTTCCTGTTTTTCTTCTTCCCCGACTGGCTGTTTTTCTATTAAGTTCTGCTCCCTCATCGAGATTTGTTCTTTTATTAAACCCTGCTCCCTTTCATCTTCGTCCGGATCTAAGGGCTCTGCGTCCGCAGTTACCAAAGAGGAGATGAGTTCTCGATGCTCATCAGAAATATTGATGAACTCGACACCCATGCCGCGTGGCATATCTTCTTCAGGAGGAACTTGGTTACTCGTCCAGACCACCCTGGCTTTGACTTCTATTTGAAGGTCAGGAGCACTAATGATCATATCAACAACTTCATGCAGTTCAAGTGGAGACAAACCACAAATAAAGGCTCCAATAGGACTGATGTTGTATGTAACCCGTTCGAGAGTTTCTTCTTCAGTCTTAATGGTTATAGGCCAACTGACTTTAGCTCGCAGATATTGACGCCTTTCTTGTTCCATACATGTGCCTTGTTTTCAGAGACTATTTCTCAGAAGATTCTTCGCCTAGCTTTTTGAGGCGGTTTCCAAAAAGAATAACAGTTGAAAAGACAATGCCAACTGCTATTCCAATAATGAAGGTAATTACGTACCCTGACAAGAACATATTAACCTCAAGTTCTTTAATGGTGGGATTTGCAGAGTCTATGCCCATCTTATCTGATAGATAGTTTGCATAAAGAGGTGAAAAAGAAAACTCTTATCAGCCACTTGCCAAACCGATAGGGGTTTCCGCACGCCATCAGGGGGTGAACCCTATGCTCACCCCTCCAAAGGATTCGCTGATGCAAACCCAGTGCCAGTAAAAAACCGGGCCAGCAACTTCGCTGAGCTTTTTCAAGAATGAATATCCTCCAACCTAACCCTAGATCTGGTGGCGGGTTCTTAAGAGCCAAAGTGTGTATTAAAGTAATCTACAGTTAGGCCGCAGAACGCAATCTGAACATGTAGATCGCCCAACCAAGCGTGTCGCGCCCCCAACGCAGGTATGCCGCCCTCGCCTTGCTCACGCGCTCAACCACCTCCGCCAAGTCCGGATCATCTGGATGGGTGCGAGCGTACTCGGCTGTCGAGAACCATTGGAGGCCCTCATACCTGTCCCAGTCGTCCTTGCTGCTCACGATGGTGTGAACGAGCTCCATTCCTCGCCGCTCTCCGGCTTCTGCATTCG
>JASFKF010000335.1:0-3659 GCA_050118775.1 Syntrophobacterales bacterium | reverse complement strand
AGCCTTAATCGACGGGGGTCGAATATGCGTGCTGCCAGACTTTTGGGAGAATTGGAGGCCCTGGCAGAAAAGCTTGGAGTCGAAGTGGTTTACGAACGATTGCCCAGCTGCCGTAGTGGCCTTTGTCGAGTAAATGACCAGTATCTTCTTTTTGTGGATCGGGCTCTGCCCGAAGATGCGCAAGTGGATGTGTTCATCTCTTCCCTCTCACGCTTTCCTCTAGATGATCTTCAAGTAGTCCCCTACGTTAGGGAGCTTTTCAAATCGCATAGCGCATAGCGCTAAGCGCATAGCGTAAGAAGCCAGTAGTCAGTAATGCTTTTGAAATTCAAAACTGAAACCCCGCAATCTTAGATCATCCTTCTTTCCCCTGGTCTTCCTAAATCCGCAAAGCAAGCCAAGAACATAAACACCATTGGTTGATGTGTGATGTGAGATAAGAGATCATTTTTTAAAATCTCAGATCCCATATCCCAAATCTCACATCTCCTACCGGCTCGCACCTTTTGGGAGTTCTACTCTGTTCTTTTCTGTGAACTCTGTACTACCTGTGTTGAGAAAGGACAATCAAGGCTGGGAAAGGGACCTGAGGAGGGAGATGAGTTTTTCTTTCTCAGTGGGAGAGACTTCCACAAAGCTGAGACCAACATCGAACTGATGTTTCCTCTCGCTTTCGAACTTGTTGTACCAGAGCACCTGGGCTTTAATGGTCCAAGGCCCCCCTTCAACCGAGGAAGATACTGTTACAGCTAGCGGCGTATTACCTGCGGGATCATTGTCCAGGTGCAGGTGGTGCCCCTGAATTAACATGTGATTGGTTTGAAGGCAGGCCCCAATTGGAGAGATGTCGGTGAGTCGGCCCTGCACCTTATCGGTGCGGGGTTTTTTTTCGACAGAGTCCCACACCTGAAATTCCACGTCCACGGCCGCGGAATATCGCGAATGACTGCGACGCTCAAGACCAAGATACTTTCTAAGCCCCATGGCGGTGCCCCCCATCGGGTTATTATGTTATTTTTTCACAAGCCTAAAATATTAAGCGACAATTAACACAATTTGTCAAGGAAAAGTGGAGAAGGGGTAAGCGGTAAACAGTGAACGGTGAACGGTGAACGGTAAGAACTTGGAATAACAAAAATAAGTTAATTTACTCATTTGCTTTTAACCACAGAGAACGCTGAGAGCGCAGAGAAGAGAATTCACCACGGAGTTACACGGAAAAAGTCACGGATTTTTTAACCGCAGACGGCCGCAGACCTACGCAGACAAAAGACAGACCTTTGCAATTATCTATCTACCACTAGACTTCATTAACTGGCTGGATCACCTAAGGGGTGCGTGGTTAGTCCTGGAGAACAAAAACAAGCTAGCTCCCTTTTGTTCTCCAGAACTCCCCACTGGTCCCGATAGATACCTATCGGGGCACCCGCCTGTCGGCGGGCCCCTTAGGCGATCCTGACCTCATTACTCTGTGTCGATTGATTCAGCTATTGAGCTGACAGTCGCTGACAGGAGGACACTTGGTAGTACCCAGTCTGCGCCCGTCAATAATTATTTGTTGAGAAAGTGCTTGAATATGAAGGTTCATGATCGCTTGAAATTGCCGCAAAGCGGGAAGCCGATCGGCCAGATCGGCTGAAATGAGGAGTTTTCGCAGGCGATAATGAGCTCGCTTATTATAGACTTCGGAGACTCCTCATTGTGGTTTCAAGCGATCATTATCTCGCGATACAATTCTTGTCTGCGGTGGTCTGCGTTCGTCTGCGGTTAATTAGCTTTTGCTGTGAGCTGGCTAGTACCTAGTGCCACGACTCCGGCGCGGCTTGCTTCGTTTCAGATAGATAACCCCGAAGACTACTGCCGCAAACATTAAAATCACAAATAATGTGCTTAGCCCATGATCTTTGGTGATGAGTGCCACACTATGGAATACTTGCTTGAAAAAACCTGCCAAAGGAACATCTTGGACCGCCACTAAAGGTACTGTTTTAAATACTTTTTCCTTAGTGGCAATTACAGCCTCTCCTATGTTTTGGCCACTCTTAATTGGCGCGAATAATCTCTCGGGGGCCCTGACCTCCCAGGAAACATCAGCCTGTAGATCAATTGGCAAGGTGACAATTCCAGCTTCGGAGGCAGCCAGTTCCACCTCACCCACGGTTCCTTTCCAAACTGGCAGCTTAAGAAGCACATCTCCCTGTTTAAAGAGGCTCACTGAGGCAAAGTTGCGAAAGCCGTAATTGAGCAGTCGCAGGGCCTCTCGTTCCCTAATGGCCTCGCTTTTTGCTTCCATCACTACTGCGATGAAACGTTGACCACCCCTCTCAGCAGTTGCCACGAGATGATAGCCTGCATTTTCTGTGTGCCCTGTTTTCAAGCCGTCTACGGTGGGGTCGCGCCAGAGAAGACCATTGCGATTTTTTTGACGGATATTCTCATGGGTAAACTCTTTGATTTTATGATATTGAATGGCTTGTGGATGTGCCTGCAAATAGGCTCTAGCCATTAAGGCCATATCTCTAGCGCTGGTGTATTGATCCGTAGCGGGCCAACCATTTACCGTCTGAAATTGGGTGTTTTGGAGCTGAAGCTCGCGCACTTTCTCCTTCATTCTTGCAACAAAGGCCTGCTCATTTCCCTGGAGAAATTCGGCTACGGCCACGCAAGCATCGTTGCCGGAGACTATTGCAATTCCTTTAATTAATTTTTCTAAAGGAATACGATCGCCCTGACGGACAAACATTTTGGAACCACCTGTACGCCAGGCCTTTTCGCTGATCCACACCTTATCCTGCAAAAGGACTTGGCCCTGGTCTACACCATCGAATATTAAAAAAAGAGTCATTAGTTTGACAAAGCTTGCGGGGGGTATTCGCTCATCAGGATTTTGGCCGTAGAGAAATTCTCCAGAATTGCCATCAATAAGAACGGCCGATTTCACCGCCACCGCAAAAGGATGAGGCATCTCCTGCGCCCAGGTAAGCTTCAGTGTGCTTGTTAGCATGACAACTAAACATAGACTGATCAGATGCTTTGCTTGCAATCTGCCTTTGCGCATTGGATTACTCCTTACTGAATTTAGAGGAAACGCTATGCGCTGCTTGTTCTGAGCCTGTCGAAGGCTGCTCTCTGCGCTATGCGTTTTTTGGATGCGGCTTATAGCATAGGCATGTCTGCTTGTAAAGCAGGGGCCGTTGTGGCTCACTCTGCTCGCCGCATAGAGCATAGGGCATGGAGCAGAAGGTAAGATTGCGAAATGCGAATTTCGAATTTGCTTTAGGAACGACTTCTTGGTTGTTTAACCCTTTGTCTCCGTTTGGCGGTTTTACCTGTAGTAGTAAAAATGGCCAAGAGTTCAGCTGATTCTTGGATTAGCCAAGATCGCATGTTGGGATCGCCCATGTTTAATGCATCAAAAAGCTCTAACCAGTATTGTGTTTCGCTTGCTTCTTTCTCTACTATGGCAATCTTATGAATGAAGTCTTGGCGGGATTGAGCTCGGTTTGCTTCTCTGTAATTTGCTCCTATTGAAGTTCCTGCCTTGAGAAACTGATAGCCAAGGACATCCGTAATCTTGTTCTTAGGCAAATCAGCAACGAACCTGATGACCTCTAGCGCAAACTTCTTCGTTCTTTTCTAAAGCTCTTTTTTGTCCATCG
>JASFKF010000334.1:0-3659 GCA_050118775.1 Syntrophobacterales bacterium | reverse complement strand
GGGCGGGCGAGAGGCGCCCTGGCCAATTATTTGTCTCTGTTCAGAAAAGGGAAGCGCTCGGTAACCGTTTCTGTGGACCACGATTCATTGAGTTTGATCAGCTCGTCGATCTCTTGTCGATAAGCTGTATAGTAGCCTATTGCTGCTCTTAGCTGCTGTTCGGTCAGCCAATGATACGCTTTCTGGAGACGGCTAGAATCTTGATTAACGCTTCGATAGGTTGAAATGACCTCCCATACCTCAAGACCGGTTCCCGCAATCCTGGCCCTTCTGCCGCTCACACCATCAGCAAACACAATGTTGGGACAACGGCGCATTTTAATGGCTTCCGCCAGAAGGTCCTTAGCTATGGAAGAAAAATCTCGCCCGGTCTCACGGGCAATTCTTTCTATTTCTTCAAAAGTTCCTTGAGGTATCCTCAAGCTTTTTTGCACAGCACCCATATCTACTCCTCATATTTTGCATGTCAGTGAATTACACTGTAATACATTGCATTACACGATGTCAAGTAGTCACGATCTATTTCTCGCCCGCTCGCTCTAATCGCCAGAGTCCACAGAGAAAAAGATATTAGCGGACGTGGTAGGATCGCTTAGGGGGAATGCCACCCACTGCTTTTATTACATTTGAGCTCGCAGAGTTCCTCTGAGTCCTCTGTGAGAGATGAATTGGCTCCATGACGAGTCACCGTTTGGGCAACTTTTTTCCCTCAAAATGGGTAAAAAAATTCTCATATTGGTAAAGTTTTTTCTTTTTTGGGCAATTTATAGACAAATAATTTGGATTGTGATTCCCATTGTGAAAATCGCGCCAGACAGATCCCAGGGTGCTTCACACCTTGATTATTAAGTAATTGAAATCATATATTAATCTGCACTGGAGTAAGGGATTTTCGGAGTTGTGGAGTAATGATTTGGGCGGTTTTGGGGCCCTTTTCTTAGAAGTTCTCTACAATTATTTAAAATGTGACAAGAATTTCATATACCGATAAGTATTTAAGATCACATATTTTTTTATCTTATCAAAATTCTAGGCAAACCAGGGCGAGAGAAAGTGGCATCAACCTTGCTCTAGACACATACAATCCTGGGATCTAGATCATCTAAAATCCAGCCGGTCGATCGACCAAAACGATCCCATCACACGGCGCACCGTTTTTTCTACTGGCAATGAGAAATAGAGTTTTCTGATTCCGAGGTGGTTCTGTTTCCAAACTCGGACAAATATTAACCGCAGACCAACGCAAACAAGCGCAGACCCAAAAAAATTTTGAACCACAGAGCACGCAGAGATCGCAGAGAAAAACTATTTTGCACCACGAAGAACACGAAGGTCACGAAGTGAAGGATCGCTTAAGGGTTCGATGGGAAGCACCTGATGGTGGAAAAATGCTAGCTTTTTTCCACCATCAAGTACTCCCATCCGGTCCCGATAGGTTCCTATCGGGCCACCCCGCTTTGGCGGGGATCTCTAAGCGATCCTTGACGAATCAAGTACCTGCTAACACCATTCGCGTCCTTAGCGGATTGAATACAAGTCCGCTTTTGTCCGCGGACGTCTCCAGCCGTCTGCGGTTAACTATAGCTTAATCTGTGGTTCATAGACCTGTCCAAAAAAACCTTAACTGGTGCTGTGGAGAAAAAAATGCAAACGACCAAAGTCCTCATCGTCGAAGACTCGCAACCCACTCGGGAGTACCTCACCGAATTGGTGCAGATCCTTGGGTTTCAGGCTCACCCGGTCATGGAGAAAACCCACTTCTTGGCTGACCTCAACCGCCATAATCCCGACCTGCTGCTCCTAGGATCATGCCCCAACCCAGGTCAGATGAAAGCATTCGCCAAAGTAGTGGAGCTCGAGAAAAATTGTCTTCCCATTATCTGCATAACAGACGGATCCACTGAAGATGAAATGGAGTTAGAGAACCTACTTCCCAAGGAAAATACCTACTGTCTCCCGGCTAGTTTCAATCCTGACGATTTGAAGATGGCTATCTCCCGGATCATTAAAGAGTCTCAGGACTGGGAATATGAAAAGCTAAATGAGACTATCGTAGGCGAAAGCCCCGCCATCGCAGAGATCAGGCAAAATATCTTGCGCTTGAGCAAATCTGATGTAACCGTTCTCATCACTGGCGAAAGCGGCACTGGCAAAGAACTTGTGGCCAAGGCCATCCATGATTTCTCTCCACGGGCAAAAAAACCTTTTATAAAAGTCAACAGCGCCGCCCTACCAGACAACCTCATTGAAAGTGAACTTTTTGGTTACGAGAAGGGCGCTTTTACTGGTGCCTGGAGGAACAAGCCTGGAAAATTCCTTCTGGCCCACGCGGGCACTCTTCTTTTAGATGAAATCGGGGAGATTTCTCTCCATTTGCAGCCCAAGCTTCTCCAGGTCTTAGAGGACAACGAGATACCAGCCCTTGGCAGCACCACCAATTCGAAGATTGACGTTCGGGTGCTGGCCTCAACCAATTCAGACCTCAGGCAAGGAGTAAAGGAAGGGACATTCAGGTCGGATCTTTATTACCGTTTGAACGTGGTCTCCATACACCTCCCACCCCTTAGGGAGCGCACGGAGGATATTGCTCCTCTCTGCAAATATTTCCTCAAAAAGCATGCGTCCCTCAATGGAGTGAATGGCCACGACGAAATAGAGATCAAAGATAGGACCATTGAGCAGATGTGCCGGTATCCTTGGCCCGGAAACATTCGAGAGTTGGAGAACAATCTCAAGAGTTTCTTCGTTCTCGGAGACGAAGAGAGTTTTCTCGCCAAGCTTCGCAGTCAGCACAGAAACCCAATCAACAACATAATGCCGGTAAAGATGGTACCCTTTTCCACTGAATACTCTAATCAACCTGTATCTAATTTGTCCTTAAAAGATGTTACCAGGGAGGCAGCTAGGGAGGCCGAGACGGATGCCATTCTTGATGTGCTCTCGTACACTCGCTGGAATCGGAGAAAAACAGCGTCCTTGCTCAAGATAAGTTACAAGGCTCTCTTAAATAAGATCAAGGAATACCAGATTGAGGACAAGTATCGACAGATGGTGAGAGGAGAGAGGCCAGCTGACAGCGGGCAGCTTGCAGCTGGCATTCATTACGACGCCTAGGAGATTTCACCACGAAGGGCACGAAAAGCTCTCGGCCGCTCTCCCCTCGGCGAGCTCGGGGCTCACTAGAGCACTCAGAGGGCTCCAAACAAAGTTAGGAAAGGAAAGTTAATATGAACTCTGGAAACGGCGACAATGGCGCGAACGGTTCTAACGGATCAAACGGATCTAACGGCCTGAGATGGTTTGTTGTGCAAAGCAAGCCTCGTGAAGAGGAACGAGCACTCCACTTCCTCAAGGAGAAAGGGTTCGAAACATATTTGCCTCTCATGGAGATAGTTAAGGTTCGGAAGTTAAACAACCTCAAGACGAAAAAACCTCTCTTCCCCGGATATCTTTTCTGTCGATTCAAAAAAGAAGATGACAGCCTGGCCCATGTTAGGTGGACTCAAGGGGTAAAGAAGATTTTGCCTGAAAGTCTTAACCCTATGCCCGTTGACAACGAAGTGGTGGAAGCAATTTACAGCCTGGAGCAGAAAGACGGTGTCATCCGCAAGCAGCCTTTCGAGAAGAACGATCGAATTCGAGTTGCTCGTGGCCCGATG
>JASFKF010000333.1:0-3662 GCA_050118775.1 Syntrophobacterales bacterium | reverse complement strand
ATTTTATGTCCTGAGATCGCCATTGCCACCCGCTCAGGAATCCCTGCTCGTACCATATTACGCACCGCTGTGCGCCTCAGATCGTGGAAGAGTCTACCTTCGAGCCTTGCTTCGATAAAGGCTGCATTCCAAGCCCCTCTGAAGTCCTTTATTGGCTTTCCCTCTCGGTGGAATACATAGGGACATCCGAGACGACGACTTGCCATTTGTGCTTTGAGCAGTGACTTTAATTCCGAATCCCCTGTATAGAATTCTCTTGATTTTTCTATACAGCAGCCCACTCGTCCCTTCTTGCGACTGCTTCCAAAATTATTCCCATAGTGCTGACGTCCTCAACTCCACGTTTATCAAATTCTACGGGGCAGTCTCGATATTCAAAATCACCCTCCACCCAAAACGAAATATCCAACACAGCTTCACGGATCTGGTAGCGAATAAGTTCCTTTAGACGGTTTTCCTCAATATAGCCCAAATCCAGCAGAACTTCGCCCACTCGCTTGCTAGTTTCCCTGGCTTTGTCCAAAGCTTCCTGCAACAGTTCTCGGGAAATCAGCCCTTTATCATAAAGAATTTGCCCCAACCTTAGGCCCTCTCTGCCACTTGCCGCAACAATTCTGCCGTCCCTTATGTAAATGCTGCGGATTCTATTACCCTGGACAAACTGCAAAACACCGGTCTTATCCTCGGATGATAGAATTTGTAGTATAGTAGAAAAGCCTAAGGACTTAAGATTTCCCTGAATACCTACTTCTGCCTTACCTATTGAAGAGTTGAATGGTTGTTGGGTCAGATCGGGCTCACAATGGCCCCTTGTGTTCCATGCTTCTATTGCCCTCTGCTCGTTGTCTCTTATTGGTCCCGTAGCACCGCAAGAACATATAATGGCAAAGTGACCATTTGAGATTGAGGTGAGCCTAAGCCGTACTTCCTCGTCTCCACACTCAACTGCACCACAGTAAGGACATGACTTTAAATCCTTTTCCTGCTTAGACATTAATTACCCCCGATCTTCGTTGTCTCCCTTTCAGTGGGGCTTTAATTTTTATTGAAAGCCGTGCGACTGAACTCATTGTTGATGAATCTGCAACCATATTCGCAATAAACCTTCGGTCACCATAGAGAAGTCGTCTAAAGCGCACACCAATTCCACTCAATGCAGCCTTGCTTTTGAATTTGTTACCATCTGACCATACTAGCTCTGCGATGATTGATATTAAGCGTCCCTTCGAAGTTATGACCATATGGAAGCCATCTTTAGGATTGGGCATCGTCGGGCATTGGATGAATGCACCTCCGAGACTAATATCTTGAATTTCTCCGTCCACGAGGCTCTCACCAGCAATCATTACTACAGGCAACTTTATGTTAGACCTCGGATGACGGCGTCTTTCTTCGGGGTTAAGCATACTTGACATCCTCACTTATTGAGTAGGTCGGTAAAAGTTTTGCTCAAAAAAGCTGAGTCGATGACCCGCAACGTTCTTTGAGAAACGATTTTGGCTAGTTGAACTAGTTATCGCGTTTAGAAATGCTCCGAGATGGGCATTTTCTCTCAGTAAAGTGGTGATAAGATTTGATACGATAAAATTTCATAAAGTTTATCGTTAGAAAATAAATTCTTATCAGTTATCTAATTACCGATTTTCAATGTCGCTATTCACGGATTTGCTCGCGAATAAACGCCTTAAAAAGGGCTGCCAGGCACATTTTTCATAGACCTTGAAAAAGCTCGTGTAATGCCCACCCAGCCGACTCCATAAATTTAGAGGATGTAGGAAGTGTTGCAGCCATGCTCTCATGATATTAACCAGTTCGTACCCGATCAGTCGGTTTGAAAATGGAGTCGCTGAGACAATTTTTATCTCTTTAGAAACACACTAAGTATGCTAGCTCAGACTATCTAATTTATTTCTGTATTCTTGGATAAGTCCTTCTCGAACTAACAACATCCGCTTCTTTAGTAGCCGCCTCCGCCGCCAGTACTCATATGTCATACCGAATGCGAATACCAACGGTAAATACATTATATGGACCTGCATAAGGCACCCCCAGACTCTCGTCTACTGGGTCCGAAGGGATGATGAACCCAATATTGAGAGGTTGTACGACCTAGCCAAGTAATACCTTGCTGATCGCATGGATTATCCAAATCCGATAAACAAGAAGTATGCCCAATAAAGTGTGTAGATGATTTTCTAATTTTTACTATTACTTATCTTTCATGCTAGAAAAAATAACGCTTCAAATAGTGGTAATAAACGTAACAAATAGGAAAAAACTTACCACTTTATGAAGATGGTCAAGAGACAACAGCAAAGGTTTCCAGAATACAAAGAGTTCAACTCTGATACTCTAAAAGTGGCCGAATCGACTGTTTTGAAACGACATGAGATTTTTAGATGGAAAGGTCTATCTACGGATACTGATTAGAAATGCCGACTGACTTCGATTGGTATGAAACTGCATATACATCCCTCAATTCACACTGGGCTTGTGTATAATCTGAAACAATATGTAGTCTTCGGTAAGGTCACATTCGACTAAGTAAGTAGCATCTGGCAATTGCACTTGCTCTACTATACTGGTTTCCCTGTCCCGCCAAGGAAGTAAAACAGCAGCATAAGGACAGCTGCCTGAGCGATCCAGCCGATAATGCAAACACCGACAGCTCGCAATGTACTCCGATAGTCAAGGGCTTGTCTTACCGCAATTATCATTGCCACCAGCATCCAAACCCCAGCTACCAGAAAAACTATACCTCTCAGAAAAGGTATTAGGCCTAATACACGGATAAAGCCGGGAGAGCTTGAAAAGCCAATAGTCCGCAAGAGTTCCCCAACATCCGCTTTGGTCTGTGGTTCAGCAAGCAGTTTTGTGCCGATAAGGTAGGTCAGAAAGGCCCAGATATACCATGCTACGAGTGCTGCGATTGTTCCTATCAAAATCCCACCAAGCCCTAATCCTGCAGGAGCTCCTATTCCACCTGCAATGCTTGACAGGATGACAACTGCCATCGCTTGACCCATTGCACCCTTATCAGCTTCAACCTCTTCATACAGGTGAACGTCTAACTTGGCTGCACGAATAATACGATCTTGGAAGCTTGCCATTCAATTCTCCCCAATTTCTTAGTTAATACTCGCTGGGCGTCCCACTGCCCGTTGATTTCTATAGTCTCACAGGGCTGTCTCCGTCAACCCGAAAAATTACCATTTTTGAGATTGGCTGGCTCAAAGGCGAGGGTGCAGACTGCGGATTACATCCCTTAATCGCCACTTTCGGACCTGGAGAGCATGATACCAGATGTCGGGGTAAGTCAAAAGGAGGTCAACTTTGCATTAAAGTATGTAATCTGCAGTTTCCAAAATGAAAAGGCAGAGCCGAAGCTACGCTGGTGGAGTTTAAAAAGTAACTTTAAAAGGTGAATGCTGTTTTGCACTCGTTAATGGGCGGACTAAAACCTTACCTTACTACTCTGAACATTTTGAATAATCCTAGAAAAGCCGTAACCATTAAGGTATGGCTAGAGCAGAGTATAAAAAGTTGACTGCAGCGTCTACAACGATAGTACTCACTTGCGGGTATCAGGCGCATCCAGAGTTTTCTGCTTATCCTCCTTAAGTCGACACGTTGACACGTAGGGCAACTTTTGTTTCTGGCTA
>JASFKF010000332.1:0-3665 GCA_050118775.1 Syntrophobacterales bacterium | reverse complement strand
TATCTCGTTAAAATGATAAATTGCCTGATGCTGGCTGCAATCTAGCCCGGATGGTGGTTTACTTTGGGGGAGTAGGTCTTGGTAGCCGCAGTCCGTAAGCATAACTGCGCATGCGGAAGAAATTATCAAGGATGCTTATCTTGCTGTCTACATAATCGTACACCTTGGTCAAAGGCTGGCCATCATCCCGTCTTAACATCCCCTGAAACCAACCTATTGTCCGGCCTCTGAAGTTGAGAGGAGTAGTAAGAAACAGGGCTTCGAATTTTGTTTCAGGAATCATCTTCTTAAAGAATTGACGGTTGACCAATACCACCTGGATTTTCTTGCTCTTTAGTTGTTGCTCTAACCCTTTTTCTCCTTTGGCAGCAAGTTCAGGGTCTAGTGATAGGCTCGACACCCCCTCCTTGTCCAGCATATCCTTCAGAGTGTTGTCCTGGACTTCGTCTTGGGTCAACACCAGCAAAGGAGCACCAGCGCCCTCGCTCATTTCACGGGAGACATCATCGGCAATCAGCCGGTTACGCTCCGGGTCTCTGGCCAGGGCCTCGAGCATGGCAGGATAGTCATCACTGTTTTCGTAAGGATACTCGAAGTCAGTTTCGCGAACCACTACATCGGCCTGGAATATTGCTCTTATTTCTGTTGCTTTGCGAGCATCAATTTGATGAAGAATGTCACCCACATAATAGTAGATAAGTCGAGAAAGTCGGTCTCGCCTTTGATTGGTGGAAGACAAACCCAACAAAAAACGGCAGTCAAAATTACTAACTACCTGCGTAAAAGTACGTGAAGGCGTACGGTGGCACTCATCTACTACCAGAAACCCCACTTTGTCACGCACCTCACGTGCCCGGCGGTAGAGAGCACTTACGTGCGCCACCGACACCCGGGGGCCCACCTCAAACTTGCCCTCGCCTATAATGCCCACTTCCTTCGGCGACACCTTGAGAAAACGAACAAGTTTTTCCTTCCAGTGGCCCAGCAGGGCAACATTGGGCACAATTATCATTGTCGGCTGTTGCCGCTGGGCTATAAGATAGAGGGCGATGACCGTTTTCCCGCTTTTAGCGCCACCAACCAGGGTGCCGAGATCTCTGGTAGCCATCTCTTCATAGGCTAGTTCCTGATAATCTTTCAGCACCCCGTGGAACTGAAATTCAACCGGCTCGAGCTGACGCTGCCGGTCAATCAGGCGATATTTGACATTAAAATTTTGGCAGAGATCCAGCAACTGATAGAGAAACCCTCTTGGTATAAAGTAATGGCGCCTTTGTTCATACAGACAGTGAATTTGGGGGGGGATGCTACCCAGCCATTCTCCGCGACTCTGGCGAAACTCATATTCGGGATTGATAAAGACAAGCCTTTCGGTCAGCCTCTTTTTAAGCATTGGTGGCAGAGGGGCAGAGGGTACTTTAATCCGCTCTGAGACAACTATGTTCAATGTTTTCTGCATTTCCTCTGTTGACCCTCAGGGGCTTAAGCCCCTTATATAATTTATAAATTCACTACCAGTTTGGCGGAGGGGTCACATGTGCCACATTTTGTTCCTCACCGGATCTCAGTCGGAGGTTACTCCGTCCATTGCCCTCTCTTGAGCAACACAGATCGCAAGGAACCGTCCACTTTACAGTTAACGGCAATGTCCAAACGAGCCACGGGTAAAAGGGTAGAATAAAGCTGAAATCTCGTCTGACAACTACGGTTTAGGGCAAAAAAACCCGGAAAGAAAAAAATGGCATCAAGTGCACAACTTCGCTAATTATTGCATTGCAAAAAAAGAAATTCAAGGGCAAAAAACTACTTGGCCACTGACCATAGACCATTTACAATCGGGGCAACTTTTCCATCCTGCCCAAGACAACCAGACAGGAGTGTTTTTTATGAACGACCTTCCTTCATTTGCTGAACACCTCAAAGCACTTGCCCAAGATTACCGCGAAACTTACCTGGCCCTGGAATCAAGGTATCGAGAAATGGTATCTCCAGAGGAGTTCCTGCTTGAGCTCAAGCAGCGAGAGGCATCTCTGATAGACCGTTTCCGTTTGGTTCAGAAGGAATTTTTTTCGGTGATAAGATCAGAAGAAGTAGAGAAACTCCTAGAACTCTCAAGAATATTCGACCAGATCAGAGTAATAAACCAGTTCATAATCCAGACCGTTGTTGAAGCAGACAAATTTGCTCCTGATCACGAGGGAGAAGAGTAGAAATTGCGGCAGGAAGCCAGCAGCGAAGAGGCGGGAAAAGCGCACTAAGGACTAGGGACTAAGCACTAGGCACCTGATGGCGACACGGTGAAACGGCGAAACGGAGACGCGGCGAAGAAGATACAATTTGTGAGGAAGTCGATTTTGATTACTCTTCTCCTGAGTTCTGGATTCTGACTACTGTGTTCTTGCTTTTAAATTCGCAATCCGCAATCCGAAATTGCCAAAGTGCTTAGTGCCTACTGCCTGGTGCCTAGTCGTCTTTGCCCTATGCTCCTTTACTCCTTGAGGAGTAAGAAATAAAGGGCACCGGGGTGTTTTAGGTGTCCGGCGGCAATGCGGCCGAAAGGGCCGCCACCCCAAAAGAGGTCTACCCGTCCTGGACCACGTATGGCTCCCCCGGTGTCCTGATTGAGCACATAACGGCCGAAAGGAGCCCATCCAAGAATAACGCCATCCTTGGCAAAAATCGGCTTCTGACATTCAATAAAAGCTAGCGCTCCTTTGGGGAAAATAGAGGAATCGGTTGCGATTGATCGCCCAGGCGTTAGCGGCACAGCTATGTTGCCGAAAGGACCTCCCTTTTCTTTTTCAAAAAATACATAGCTCGGATCGTAAGAAAAGATATCAGACATTTTCTCCGGATTTTGCTTCAGATAGCGGCGAATGGCCTGCATTGACATGGCTTCTTTTGGTATGAGCCCTTCTTCGATCATCAATCTTCCTATAGGCCGCCATGGCCATCCATTCTTGGCAGCATAACCCAGCCGAATAAGGTCGCCATTCAATAATCGTATGCGCCCGGATCCCTGAATCCGGAGGAAAAAACGTTCCACTGGATCAGCCACCCAGACTAACTCGTAGCCCTTCCCGGCCAACTTGCCGTAGAAATCGATTTCATCTCTATTGTAGTAAGGAACCACCCGTTTTCCCTCTGAGCGTCCAACCAGCCTCACACCCCGATACTCGTCTCTGAAGAGTCCCAAATCGATATTGACCAGATCATCGGGAACACCATAGACGGGATATCGGAAGTGCTCGTCCGGAGTAAGGCTGCCCTGGATGGTGGGCTCGAAGTACCCGGTAAATAGAACTTCCTGCTCCGCATTCCGGCCGACGGACCGATAAATAACAAAGTTCTCTCTAACCCTGTCAGCCAGTTCCGACCAGGAGATGGTTTCTCCTAATAAAAAAAGAAAAGTCCGCAAGGATCGCTTGATGCGGTCCACTTGAACTTCCTCGGGACCGAATTTGAAGGTCGTCTCCTCGGAAAGCCGCTCGTAGTAACTCAGGCTGTTATTAACCGCTTCTTCCAAAAGATTTCGGGCCAGGTCATCTCTTTCCAGGGGCACCGAAAAAGGATCAACCACCCTAAGAACTTCTTCTTGGTGAGCAACCGGTGCGGTCAGCCTCGACGGTGCGCATGCCGCAGCAACCATTAAGGTCAGAGAGAAA
>JASFKF010000331.1:0-3673 GCA_050118775.1 Syntrophobacterales bacterium | reverse complement strand
CTCTTTTTCCCTCCCTCCACATTTTAACTTGATCGCCACCATCAGGGAGTTGGACTGCAAAAATGCAACAATTCAATATATTGATATAATTGATAAATGTTATGTTTGTTTCTTTATTGCTACAAAAAGTCCCCCCCGTTGCCCTGTCATTGCCACGAGATCAACAAATAGTGATACAATATTAAAAGGTTAAGATAGGAGGCTTTCAATGGCACGATAGTTGCCATTTTTGAAGGGTGGAATGAGTATGGAGGCACGACTCTTTCAGGCTGTAGTTCAGGGCCCGTGGCTGGCATGCCTTAAGCGAGTCCGGTCTACAGAGGATTGCAGAGGGAATTATCCTATGCAAGACAGCACCAGAGTCAAAGCGATCAATGCTCGGGCCTATTTCACCAGTATTGGGCTGGGTTTGAAATGGTACAACTACGAGGACCTAAAGAGGCTTCATGAGCTTCGCCTCACAACAACGGCTGTTGGTTATCTACCTGATCGACTAATGAAGTTAATGGCAGAGGATGCAGAGGAAATGGGTCTGGCAGCATAGAGGAAGAATAAACTTGCTGAGCGCAGAGCTGGGGGCTGGATTGTTACTCGCAGATTGCGGGTTACAGCAGTAGAATTGACATGCGTCTGCCTAGTAAAATTAAAGGGAGAAAGTGAAATTGCTCATCAAAATGGTACCTATAGGTTTGGTGCACACCGACGCCAAAAGGATTCCAAGGCATTGGACAGTCTCGGATGTGGAGGGAACGCTTGTCATCGACGAAAGATACATCAAAGGGCTCAAGGATATCAAGCCCAGGCAACGAATCGTGGTGATTTTTCATTTCCATCAAAGTCATGATTTCGATGCAAGCTATCTAACCCAGACGCCTCCCCACCGCAAAAAACCTCTGGGCGTCTTTAGCATCTGTTCGCCAGTTAGACCCAACCCAATAGGAATGTCGGTGTTGGAGGTGCTTGGGATAAAAAAAAATATCTTAAAGGTAAAGGGCTTGGACATGTTGGATGGGACCCCCATATTAGACATTAAGCCCTGCATTGTGGACAGACATGATTGTCCGAGTTTTACAGGCCGAGGTTGAGGAGCAACCCTTTGAAAAATTAGTTAAAGAGAGTCTAAATGCAAAAAGAACGCACAACTGTCTTCGCTTTTGCCGGTAAAGGAGGAACTGGGAAAACCACCCTCGCTGGTTTATTCGTCCGCTTTCTCCTGGAGCAAAATCTGACTCCAATTTTGGCGGTGGATGCAGATTCCAATGCCAATTTTAATGAGGTCCTGGGCCTTAAAGTGGAGGAAACCCTGGGGCAGGCCAGAGAGATGCTTAAAAAGGAGGTCCCAGCAGGGATGACCAAGGATATCTTCATTGAAATGAAGGTAGAGCAAGTATTGGTTGAGAGTAAAGATTTCGACCTTCTGGTCATGGGTAGGCCTGAAGGGCCGGGATGCTATTGTGCAGCCAACAACTTGCTGAGCAAGAGTATTGACCGCCTCATGGCTAACTACCCCTACCTGGTCATTGACAATGAGGCCGGCATGGAGCATTTCAGCCGGCTGACCACCAAAGACATTGATTTGTTGTTTGTGGTGAGCGATCCCAGTCGTCGAGGTATGCTCTCCGCCCGGAGGATCTGTGATTTGGTGGATGAGCTTGGCATAAGAGTGGGGCGGAAGTTTCTTATGATCAACCGGTACCGGGAAGGACTGACAAGGCTCATCTCTCAAAAAATAAAAGGTCTTGACCCGGAATCTGTGGCCACCATTCCTGAAGACAAGCTTATCTGTCTATATGATCTAGAGGGGAAACCCACCTTTGAACTGCCCCTTGAATCAGTTGCTCTTCAGGCGGCTAATAAAGTTTTTGCCAGGCTCATAGACCAGTTAACCTTGGGACAAACTCAAGTCGCCTCCTAAGTGTCACATACCAATTCGCAATCCCCAGTCCTGTTGTCTACCCTCCGATCCCTACCTCTTACAACAAATGACAGCGCAGCGCAGTGACGCCGAAGGCGCATGACGGCGAAGCCAGGTGACGCGAAGGGCCTTGCGCCATGCGGCAATCAATCCACAATTCGAAATCCCACATCCCACATCTCACATCCCATGTCCCCAATCCGCAATCCACAATCCGCAATAAAAAAGGGCCTTCGTAAGGCCCTTTTTATCGATTTTAGTAACTATTCTGAGGGAATCTAACGGCCACCGCCGCCATTTCCACCGCCGGAGCCGCCACCACCGCCGGAGCCGCCACCACCGCCGGAGCCGCCGCTGCCACCGGAACCGCCACTGCCGCCGGAGCCGCTACCACCGTGGCCACCGGAGCCTTGGGAACCATGACCACCTGAGCCCATCGAAGATCCTGCCGACATACCACCCTTGGCATTTCCAAGCCCCATGCCTTTGCTTCCTGAGCCATACATGGCCATGCCATGATCGGTACCACCTGCCTTTTTCATGTTGCGCGAGGTGGCTTCCCTGAGTTCTCTCTGTCTATTCTGGGTGCGCTCCCTGACCATGAGCCCTTCCTCCTGAGGGGTATCCTGGTGCAGTCGTTCTCTGGTTTGCTCTCTCTTTTGAGCGCGTTCTGGATCCGTAGGTTCCTGCTGGGTGTGCTCTCTATCCCTGGCACGATCCCTGACCTGATCACGGGCCTGCTCCTGCTCCTTGAGATTATCCGGAGTGCTGGCCTGGCTTGCTTGCTTGCCGAATCCCAGATGGTCAGGCTCCAGCCCCAATTCCTGAGCTATCTGCCCCCAGCTCATGCCGGCTCTTTGCATAGCGTTTACATCCTCAGGATTGACACCCGCAACCCGGGCAAGGTTTTGCGCCATATTCTGGTTCGCCTTTCTTTGACGCTCACGGGCGCGCTCCATTTCCTGGACGTTGTCTCTGGCCTCTGCCTGTTTCATAGCCATGTTAGCCTCTTGGACCCTGTGCTGGGCGGCTTCTAATTCTGGAACGGCAGCTGCCGCCCCCTGGGCCCGTGCGAAGCTCCCTGCTGAAAGGGTTACCATGAGACCGAGGAAAAGTGGTGTGAATAACTCTAAGGCTCGTCTCATAACTGCTGCGATTTTCATAATAAGCTCCTCTTGCTCCGTTAGGTCAGTAAAATGGCCCTTCCATTTGTTCGGATATACGAGGTGGCTGACAGTAAGGTCACAAAAAAACAGCAGCACTTGAGGCCTATTTTCTGGTGGTGATGAAGGTGGTGGAATCGTCCAGCAGGTAGACCTTGTTGCCAGCTTTGATTTTTTCTTTACGGCCTATGCCCCGGGCTCCGAGTCGAGGGGGTTTTATTTGAGGAAATTCCTGCAGAAGGTAGTCCCTGACCGCCTCGGCCCTGGCCGCCGCCAGCACGGAATCGCCGCTCTTGTAACAAGCAATCTCAAGCCAAATCTTATGGTTGATGCTCAGGATGGTGCCCAGGACCTGAAGAGAAGGCTTGCCCCGGGAGAGCAATGTGGCTGTCCCCGCTCTAAATGTAATGGGCTCCAGGGTGACCCGGCGGTAGCCAATGGTAAAATTTCGATAGCTGAAATCCCCCAGTCCATTCAAATGGTCAACAGCCCTCAGGGCCCATTTGCCCTCCGGGTAGTATTGCAAGTATCGCTTCCAGGCCTTGGCTTCCTCTTTGGGTCGTTTGAGTTCAATAAGAGCCAGTCCTCTGTTGTA
>JASFKF010000330.1:0-3675 GCA_050118775.1 Syntrophobacterales bacterium | reverse complement strand
ACCCGAGGACACCCGGAAGGACGGCCATATCCGCGAACGTAGCAGGTGATTCATGAAACGTCAGGGCTAAAGCAAAGAATATAGTAGAACAGCTTCAACTTCACAATCATTAATCCTGACTGTTAACATGGCTAAAGGACCTGTCAGTACCACCTCCCTGTAATAGAAAACTGTGCTTACGATTTACACGACTTCAACGCTTTCAACGATTCCTGTAAATCTCCTATGACCTATGACCCACGACCTATGCCATTTATGGCACGCTGGGCGCCATGGGCTATTCGGGGAGGACTTTAGACACTTTAGACATTTTGTTTATTTGCCATTGCATCGACTGGAATCATGCCTATATTTCTACCAACCCCTTGCAGGGTCGAATTGTTCTATTGCCAATGATTAAACCGTCACTTCAAAAGAGGAGGTCTAAGATGGCTCGTCTCCTATATGTAGAAGCTTCACCGCGCAAAGAAAGATCTGCATCAATTCAAATTGCCGGAACCTTTATTGGCGAATATGAGCGTACCCACCCGGGCGATGTGGTTGAAACCATGGATCTGTGGGATACCAGTCTGCCAGAGTTCGATGGCCATGTGATCGATTCTAAATACGCAATACTTCATGGTCTTGAGCACACCGAGGAACAGAAACGTGCCTGGCGCGCGGTGGAAGATGTCATCTCCCAATTTACCGGGGCAGACAAGTATCTTTTCTCTTTGCCCATGTGGAATTTTGGCATCCCTTACAAGTTGAAGCATTACATCGATGTGATAGTTCAACCCGGATATACCTTCAGCTTCTCTCCAGAAGAGGGTTATAAAGGGCTGATGGCCGGCAAACCCGTTGCAGCAATCTACGCTAGGGGTGGTGCTTACGGCTCTGGAACGGGTGCGGAGAGTTACGACTTGCAGAAAGCTTATTTGGAGCATATTTTAGGTTTCGTGGGCTTCAGTGACATTCAAACCATACTAGTGGAGCCAACTCTCTCTTCCCCCGAAGAAAAAGACAAATCTATGAAGGCAGCCAGTGAGCTGGCCAAGAAAATCGCCGCAACCTTCTAGGAGCGCACTCTGGGTCACAGGGGGGCAGTCCTTCGATGAGGACAGGACCAGCATGCAGCTGGCAGAACAAGCTAGAGTAATCGAGGGTGATTTATCGGGCACACCTTCTACCCAGATTTCATAGTGCGATTAAGTCCTGAGCCTTTAGCCTTGCGCCAATAACGCTATGCGCATCTGGACAATTGCCGTGGACTGGAGTATCATGCCTGGGTTGCATACCTGGAATCTCTTGAAATAATCACACACGAGGAGTACAAACGAGGAGGGCTTCATGGCAGTTATTACCATTAGCAGGGAATGTGGGGTTGAAAGCGAGAAGGTGGCGTCCCTCTTGGCGGAAAAATTAGGTTGGGAATATATAGGTAAGAAGCTAGTGGCTAGAATTGCTAAGGAACTCCGCATCACAGAAAGCGAAGTTGAGGCCTTTCGCCAGGATGCGCAATCGCGCCTGCTGCGGTTCGTGGACAAATATACCTGCGCGCTCGTACAAAAGGTGGTTGATCGCGAGCGCGGTTGTTTGGACGACAATGCCTATTTTGAGACCACCAAGAAGCTAGTGGAGAACATCTATGAAGAAGGCAATGCCATCGTTCTGGGTTGGGCTGGACAGTGTATTCTCGGAAGGAAGTCCGATACCCTCAATGTGAGATTGATCAGAGATGAAGAGGGGAAAATTAAAACCATCATGAAGCGTTTCAAAATAGATCAGGATGCAGCCAGGGCCTATATCCGCAGGGAGGAAAGGGATTCAAAAAGTCTGATCAAACACTACTTCAATGTGGACTGGAATGATGCCAAACTTTACGACCTCATAATAGATATGGGTAAAACTTCTGTGGCGGAGGCTGTGGACACGATCATTGATAATCTGAAACGCAAAATCAGCTAACAAATAGACCATCTTGAACCTTTTACCAGGCGGAGAAGTTCTCAGGCACACTTTCCGCTTTCCTGTTTCCATCCAAAAGTCTTCCAAAGACTCTGGAAATCATCACCTCATTTATTTGAAATGCCAAATAGCTACAAGTCATTACCATCCGCACTCGTGGCCGACTATATTGTGGGACCGGCCGAGTCTTTCTTCAAGAAAGAGGCTTCGAGCAGCGTGCTCCTGCTGCTGGCCAGCTTTATGGCAATTGCCTGGGCCAATTCAGCTCTGGCGCCTTTTTATCATGATCTATTGCACACCCACTTTACCCTCGAGTTAGGCCAATATCATATAAGCAAATCCCTGGTTCATTGGATTAACGATGGTCTCATGACCTATTTCATCTTTATTGTCGGCCTGGAGATAAAGCGCGAAATACTGGTAGGCGAGCTTTCAACCCCCAAGAGTGCCCTTCTCCCCGTTGTCGCTGCCCTGGGAGGCATGCTTGTTCCCGGAGCCATTTATTATACCCTAAATCGTGGCACCCCAACCGCCAGTGGCTGGGGCATCCCCATGGCAACAGATATCGCCTTTGCTTTAGGGGCCATAGCAGTATTCGGCCGAAAATTGCCTGTAGGCTTGAGGGTTTTCCTTTCTGCCTTTGCCATTGCCGATGACCTGGGTGCTGTGGTCATTATCGCGGTCTTTTACACTAAGGAAATCGTCTGGAGTTATCTGATTATCTGCCTATTCTTCATCGCCGGACTCGCCCTTGCCAATATCCTCTGGATAAGGTGGACCCTGCTCTACGCTCTCCTCGGTCTCGGCATCTGGGTTGCGGTTTTGGGTTCTGGGGTTCATCCAACCGTGGCAGGGTTCGTGGTTGCCATGTTCATTCCAGCAAAGGGCAAGTATGACACCGATATATTCGTCAAGAAGGTAAAGGAGATCATGGACAAGTTCCAATGTGAGGAACAGAGCTGCGGCTACTCCATACTCCTCGACCGTGGCCACCTAAATGCGGTGCACTCTTTGGAAGTGGCCTGCCACGAGGTAGAAACCCCGTTGCAACGGCTGGAACACTCCCTGCATCCATGGATAGCCTTCCTCTTGCTCCCCCTCTTTGCTTTTGCCAACGCTGGACTCTCCCTGGAGGGAGTAAGCCTCACAAGCATTGTGAATCAACCTCTCACCTTAGGTATAATTTTGGGGCTTTTCCTCGGAAAACCTTTGGGAATTACCCTCTTTTCCCTCCTCGCCGTCAAGACAGGCATAGCTGTCCTCCCCGCTGAAGTTAGGTGGTCGCACATCATCGGTGCTAGCATGTTAGGGGGTATAGGCTTTACCATGTCCTTGTTCGTCTCCGGACTCTCCTTTACCTCACCTGAGCCGCTTAATTACGCCAAATTGGGAATTCTGTTGGGTTCTATCCTCTCAGCGGCAGCGGGGCTCGCGTTTCTGGGTTGGTATTGTACTTTCCTGGGCAAGGGGAAAGAACAAACCTCCTCCCAAGCTCACGAAGCCAAATGATAGAGTCTATCGCCCACCGATTTCCTCAGAATGCATTCTTGAAATCTTCATGTGCAGATAGTCTCCTCATATCTTCAAAACTAAGAAAGTATAAATTTTAGCAGGCCATAATTTACCTTCAGCAATAACAATCTACCCCAACATTTTGTGCCAGGTTCATGGGGGATGAAGTGTAAATTAAGGGATGTAATCCACAGTTTGCACCGTTCCCTTTGAGCC
>JASFKF010000329.1:0-3677 GCA_050118775.1 Syntrophobacterales bacterium | reverse complement strand
TTTTCCACAACCTTTTTTTTATGGTTGAAAGTCAGGACATAATCGCCGATGACGAGGAAGTCTGCCCTGGTTTTTACTCCTTCTTCATCCTTCATTATCTGAGCTTTCGCAATTTAATCGGAAGCAAAGCTTGCTCCTACGGTTGGTCGTTCAAATCGTAAATGGTAAACGGTAAACGGCGAGCGGTATAACCCTTCATTTTTAGTTTTAAGTTTGAACTTTGAACTTGAATCCTCCGACCTCCGACTCCTACTAGCCTTTTGCCTTGTGCCTTGCGCCCTGGGCCTTTCACTCTATGCTCTATGCCCCTAGCTCTTAATCTTCTTCGCAATGGCGCGAACTTCAGCCATGACTTTTTCCACATCCAGGGTGAGTAGTTCACCATCCCTCATCACTACCCTCCCATTGATTATGTTAAGCGTAACGTCGGCAGCGGATGCCGCATAAACGACATGAGAATATATATTATAAAGTGGGGTTAGGTGGGGCTTATCCAAGTCCAGGCCGATCAGATCCGCCTTCTTGCCGGGCTCCAAGCTTCCAATCTGCTCATCCAGTCCCAATACCCGGGCTCCTCCTCTTGTGGCTAACCGGACGACTGTTTTTGCATCCATTATGGTTGGATCCATCCTATATACCTTATGAAGCTTTGCGACAGAATCCATCTCAGCCAGCATGTCCAGATTGTTGTTGCTGGCGCAACCATCAGTCCCGAGGCCCACAACCACTCCCCGTTCCAGAAGTTTCGCCACAGGAGCAACGCCGTTGGCGAGTTTCATATTACTCTCATTGTTATGCACTACCCGGACACCACGTTCAGCAAGAATGTCCATCTCTTCTTCTGTTAGCACCACACAATGATCGGCGATTAGTCGGGGTGACAGGAGTTCCAATTTCTCCAGATGGTCCACCGGTGAGAGGCCGTAGCGTTCCTTTACCTGGTTCACCTCATCCTGCGACTCTGAAAGGTGGATGATCATGGGAACCCGAAAATCTTCAGCGATATCCCTACATGCATAGAGCAAATCCGGAGAGCAGGTGTACACCGCATGTGGCTCCACCGCCACGGAGATAAGGGGATCGACTTGCCAGGTCTGAATCAGATCCCTAGTAAACGCCAGACCTTGCTCCGGCGGCCCATAATTGGGAGAAGGAAAATCGTAGAGGACCTCACCCACTAAGGCACGCATGCTAGCTTCGTGAGCTGCTTTCGCCACCTGATCTTCGAACAAGTACATGTCGCAAAAGGTGGTAATACCACCAAGAATCATCTCAGCACAGGCCAGCAGAGTTCCTTTGTAGACTAATTCCCCATTGATATTTCTCTCGGCAGGAAAGATGTGCTCATTCAGCCAGACAGAGAGAGGGAGGTCATCGGCCAGTCCTCGAAAACAGGTCATGGCCGCATGGGTGTGGGCGTTTATTAGGCCCGGCATTATCAAACCGCCGGCCATATTTAGCCGCTCCCACGGTTCAATTTGGTCGGGCCATGAAGTTTCGGGGCCAACCCATACTATTTCATCATTGGTGATGGCAACAACTCCTGGGTCAAAAATCTCATCTGAATCGTTTAGGGTGAGCACCTTGGCGTTGTGGATCAGGAGATCAACTGGAGTATTAATCTCGGTCCCTTGGTCCATTGTCGATTGCTCGCTTTCGTATCTATATGTCGTGCAAACCGTAGAAGCTCAAGTAGTCAGTAGCCAGTAGCCAGAATGGGAGAAAGCTCTTCATGTTTTTGCCTCCTCGATTCTGAATTCTGAGTTCTGGCTTCTTACTCTATGCTCTATGCCCTATGCTCTATGCCTTTCATCAATCCGCAATTCGCAATTCGAAATTCTTCCGCTTACATCCTCCTCAGAATCTCTTCCACCAACCGCACCAGAGTTGGTTCCGCCCCTTTTGCCGTGGCAATGACCTGTTCAAGCGGAGCCGGCTGGTAGTTGTCTGGATCATTCACATTGGTGATCACTGACAACCCGAGAACCCTAAGACCAGCGTGTACGGCAACTATAACCTCAGGTATGGTGGACATTCCCACCGCATCAGCCCCTATTGTTCGAAGAAAACGGGTTTCTGCTGCGGTTTCCATACTGGGACCTGGAACACCAGCGTAAACACCCTCATGAATTTTGATGCCCAAGTCCTTTGCCGTCTTTTGAGCCAGGTCAATGAGCCCCCGGCTATAAGGTGCTGTCATATCAGGGAAGCGTGGTCCCCATTCATCCACGTTATCGCCTCTCAGTGGGTTCTGCCCGGTGAGATTTATATGATCGCTGATGAGCATTAGATCACCAGCCTGGAATGAAAGATCAAGTCCGCCCGCAGCATTGGAGATGAGCAAGGTCTCTATTCCCATAGCAGCCATGACCCGGATAGGAAAAGTGATCTCCTTTGTTTCGTAGCCTTCGTAAAAGTGGAAACGGCCCTGCATTGCCGCTACCGTTTTGCCCCCTAAGGAGCCAAAGATTAAATGGCCCTCGTGGCTTGCCACTGTTGAAATGGGAAAATTTGGTATCTTCTTGTAGGGAATCACGGCAGCAGCTTTTATTTTATCGGCTAGCCCGCCCAAACCAGTCCCGAGCACTACGGCTATATGTGGGCGAAGCTCGGTCTCCCCTTCGAGAAAGGCTAAACTCTCCTTCACCCTAGCAAGCTGCCTCCGCATAAGGACCTCCTGTCATTTCTCATTTGTGAGCATAGCGCAGAGCGTCACTTGTTTAAATCTTTAAGTCGTTTAAACCGTTCAAATCGTTGAAATCGTTAAAGCCGTAAACGGTATTTCACATCCCATATCCCACATCTCACATCCGCAATTCGAAATTCGCAATTCGAAATTCTGTCTTCTGCCCTCTGTCTTGCGCCTACTGCTCACTCCCCACCTTATCAAGAAACGCTTCGAGACTCTCCGGATCCTCCACGTTATAGACCTCCACACTGCGGTCAATCTGCCGCATTAGGCCTCTTAGAACCTTTTTCGGTCCAACTTCAACAAATCTTTGATGCCCGTCTTTAATCAACCTTTCCATTGATTGCTGCCAACGAACGGGGGCACACAATTGCTGGACAAGATTCTCTCTGGCACCATTACCGTCTCTCACGTAGTCAGCGTCCACATTAGCCACAACCGGGATTTTTGGATCCTGGAATATGTATTTTTCCAATTCAGGCTCAAACTTCTCCTTGGCCGCCACCATACAGCGACTATGCCATGGGCCGCTCACATTCAACCGCACACATCTTTTCGCTCCAGCATCAGAACAGATTTCCATGGCTCGAAGAACACTTTCTTCGACGCCACTGACGATTATTTGCCCGGGCGAGTTATAATTGGCCATCTCAATGTCACAGCTCTCGCAAACCTCGTCAATCTTTTCTGCAGGCAGGTTAAGAATGGCTGCCATAGCGCCTGGTTGCTCACCTGCTGCGTCTTGCATAAGCTGGCCCCTGAGACGCACTAACTCCAGCACAGCCCTTTCATCGATAACTCCGGCCAGATGAAGGGCACTGTATTCTCCAAGACTATGGCCGGCTGCAGCTGCAGCCTCTGCGCCTCGGAGCCTAACAACCATTGAACATGCAATGTTTATCAGGGTGATTGCAGGCTGCACATTATGGGTCAGCACCAGTTCATCTTCCGGGCCTTCGAAGCAGAGCTGTTCCATATCCATCTCGAG
>JASFKF010000328.1:0-3682 GCA_050118775.1 Syntrophobacterales bacterium | reverse complement strand
GAAACTATCCTGTAAGTGAATATTGGTGTTGTGTACTATATGGTTGCTAACAGTAGGTGAGCTGTCAGTTTAATCATGGTAGTTCTTTTTGTCTATGGTTTTAAAGAAAAAGTATAAGCTAAAGGATGGACGTAGGTAACAGGTAAAAGTAAAAACAGACCTGCTGAGGATCAGGGGGTATGATTGATAGAGAAGAGCCGAGTCAGAAAAGAGCTGCTGTGAACTGTTCGGGGTCGAATTCCTTGAGATCATTCAGTGCCTCACCCAACCCGATGAAACGGATAGGAATCTGAAATTCCTGACAAACTCCCGCAACTATGCCACCTTTGGCAGTGCCGTCCAATTTGGTAAGCACCAAACCTGAGACTCCCAATTCCTTATGGAATAACCGTGTTTGGGAAATTGCATTCTGTCCTGTCGTGGCGTCAAGAATCAATAAAACCTCATGGGGCGCAGAGTCTATCTGTCTAGTAATGACCCGCTTAACCTTTTTGAGTTCTTCCATGAGATTCACCTTGGTGTGAAGACGGCCCGCTGTATCTATCAACACCAGGTCTGCACCTCGAGCCTGAGCCGCAGTTATGGCATCATAAACGACTGCAGCGGGGTCAGCACCACTGCTCTGTTTGATCAGCTCCGCACCCGCCCGTTCGGACCAGTGCATGAGCTGTTCTATTGCCGCAGCCCTAAAAGTGTCGGCTGCAACCAGCATCACCCGCAAGCCCGCTCCTTGGTAGTGAGCGGCTAGTTTGGCGAGGGTTGTTGTTTTGCCTACGCCATTAACGCCAACGGCCATGACCACGAAAGGCTTGTGGGCTTTGACGTCCAGGGGAGGTGCCTCAACCTTCAAAAAACCACAAATTTCCTCTTTCAGGTATAAAAGCAGGCGATCAGTGTCGGTCAGCTCATTCCTGTGCAGCTTCTGTTGCAAAGAGGCAATCAGTCTTTGGGTGGTTTCAACACCGAGATCCGAGGTGATCAAAACTTCTTCCAATTCTTC
Organism: Syntrophobacterales bacterium; assembly: GCA_050118775.1. Lineage (GTDB taxonomy): Bacteria > Desulfobacterota > Syntrophobacteria > BM002 > BM002 > BM002. Next base: position 2,682 of record JASFKF010000328.1, on the reverse strand, counting down.
CAGTAAATCTTGGTCAATTTCTTTTTTGCCAAGAACGATACGGTCGAGCTGGCCTATAAAAGCTTGTCGGGTTTTCCTCAGACGGGAGCGCATATAGGTAAAAAACCCTGAAGATTTTTCAGGGTCTGCTTCTAAAGAGTTGTGAGGTGGCAAATCTGCAGTCTTGGCTGAGGACAAAACCGTTTCTTGGTTATCAGCTCTATTCTCACCTGGATTCTCAGGTGCGTCGTCTTTACGTTTTCTACTGAACCATCTGGCCATAACTTTCAGGTATCCCTTGAAAATCGACTGATATTATCTTGGAGATACCAGGCTCCTCCATGGTAACACCGAGGAGGATATCTGAGATCTCCATGGTTCTCTTGTTGTGGGTAACCAAGATAACTTGCGATTCCTGGCTAATCTTTTGGAGCACCTCGATGAAGCGGTCTATGTTGGCGTCGTCTAGGGGTGCGTCTACCTCATCTAAAATGCAAAATGGACTGGGCTTGATCATATATAGGGAAAAAAGAAGTGCTCCTGCAGCCAGAGCCTTCTCTCCACCGGAAAGCAGACTCATACTGGTCAGCTTTTTGCCAGGAGGATGCACCAAAATTTCCACGCCAGCCTCCAAGGGATCTCGGTCGGAGGACAGCTTCAAATGGCCGGTGCCTCCATTGAAAAGCAGAGGAAAAATCTCAGAGAGCTTGCGATTTACGGCCTCGAGTGTCTTAAGAAAGCGCTTCCGGGTGGTTCGGTTGATGCGCGATATGGCCTTATTTAACCCCTCTAGTGATTGAATTAGGTCATCCCTTTGGCAGGTGAGGAATTTGTGGCGCTGTTGCTGTTCCTCGTACTCTTCAATAGCTGTCAGGTTCACCTCGCCAATCCGTGCTACTCCATCGCGGAGCCGCTGTAGTTTCACCTCCAGCTTTTCAAGATCCACTGGTTCTGCTGAATCTGGCGGGGGCTCAGCGGTGATATCCAAATGGTAATGTTCTTGAATCTGGTGGACGAGATACTGAATCTTCAGTTTGAGTTCGGTGATTTCTTGGCGCAGAGTCTGAATCCCTTGCTCCTTTTCTCTATCCTCCTTAATCAGTTGGAGTCTGCGTGATTCCATCTCGTGCTGCTGGTCTTCAAATTTACGCCATTCATCCTCTTCTGCCCTGAGACTTGCTTCTCGCTCCAACGATTGCTTCTGCGCTAGCTCCAATCGCTCTTGGATTTCGATTTTTTCTTGGGCAAGCAGTTTTATTTGCTGCTGGCAGTTTTTTGTTTCCTCTCGAAGCTGTTCGACTCGCCGTTGAGTCTCAGCGTAGTACTCTTCCAATTGCTTGTAACTTGAGCGGGCTGCCTCTTGCTTCTCGGTTAGTGCGCCAACTGAGACCTGCTGAGCCGTGGCTTTTTCTTGGAGTTGGTCCACTGTGTCTTCCAGTTCTTGTCGTTGATGTCGCACCTCTGCCAGGTCTTCGTCCAATTGTTGTCGCCTTTTTTCTAGAGACTCAAGTTCCTGGTTGCTTTGGCTGAGTTCGACACGCAACTGAGAGATCTCCTCTTCTTCATGGTCCTTCTCAATTTCCAGCACGGCAAGCCGCTCAGTAATTCTTTGCTCCTCTGTCTCTAAACGGTAATGTTCCTTTTCTTGTTCGAGAACCTGATCACGATGTTTCTGTTTGTCCTCTTGAATTGACTGCAACTTGGAAGCGGTCTGGGCTAGCTGCTCCTCTATTTCCCCGAGCTTGGATCGTTCATTGCCTAATCTGTTCTCTGACTTAGCAACCTTTTCCTCAAGATCCTTCCTTTGTTCCTGCTTTTCCAAGATACTTATTTGCTGCTCCGGGCTTCCTCCCCAGAGGGTTCCATCCTGGGCTACCAAGTCCCCTTCTGGGGTCACCAGGACAAAAGTATTGGGATTGGACTGCCACCAGGATAGGGCCTTCTCCAGATCGTCACAGAACATCACCTTGGACAGCAGGTGGTTGACAACTGGCTCATATCCCGGCCTTGGCTTTACTAGACTGGCAAGCGGTACCGGACCGTCTCCGCTAGGTCCATGTTTTGGACTTTGATTGGTGACCGATAAGGGAATGAAATGATTCCGGCCTGTGCCAGTACGCTTGAGGTGTTGCAAGGCAGCAAAAGCATCTCCGACTGAATCTACTACCAAGGCCTGCAAGCGGCCGCCAAGAACAGCCTCAACCGCTTGTCGGTGGCTCGCATCTACTTCCAGCATTTCTGCCACAGCACCCTTGATATTGCACTTGAGCTCATCCTCATCCCTGGCGTTCATTAGTTCCCTAACTGCATCGCTGAACCAGGCATAGGAACTCTCCATCTCCACTAAAACTTGTAATTGGGACTGTTGCTGGTGGTAGGTGCTTTCCAGGCTACTTATAATTTCGGTACACTTATCTCGGGCTTGATCAAGTTGTTGCTTTTTCGTATTGAGTGATTCAGCTTGAGCAGAAAGCCTATCAAGTTCTTTCTCCATAGCAGTCTTTTTGCTTTCAAGGCTTTGCCTCAGTGGCTGCAACCGGTCATGTTTTTCCTTGAGTTCCTGGTGTTCAGATTCGCGCCGGCTTTGGCGGCGATCAAGATCCTCGAGCTGTTTGCCCATTGACATTTGGGCATTGCGCACCTGGGCCATCTCGCCCAGCAGATCAACAAGTTCGCCCTTTCCCGCATCCAGCTCATCTGTCA